>NZ_JBBGYU010000001.1:615654-871693 GCF_037479555.1 Comamonas sp. MYb396
GGCGGAATTGGTAGACGCACTAGTTTCAGGTACTAGCGAGTAACATCGTGGAGGTTCGAGTCCTCTCCTGGGCACCAAACATCAAGCCATTGCACCCATGTGCAATGGCTTTTTTGTTGTCTGCTCGCACGCAAGCTGCCAGCCCGCACCCTCCACACCCCAACACCCCCCATCTCCACCAGGCAAGCCCAGCAGCAGGCCCATGAAAAAACGCCCTGGCGTTCAAGCACAGGGCGTTGGCGGGGAGGCGCTGTAGAAGGCTTACTTCTTCAGCAAAGCCTTCAAGGCATTTTGCAGGCGGCGGGCCGAGGCCTCGTCGCTGCCGGTGGCCAGCACCTTGGCAACATCCTGCTGCCAGGTCTCTTGCGGCGAAGGATCATTGCGGCGCGTCAGCAGCTGCAATTGCAGTGCACGGCGGGCATTGATGTGCTCGGCTGGGGTGGGCACCTCGGCGGCCATCTCCAGGCGCAGCATGGCTTCGCGGCCATCACCTGCGGCAGGCGCGGCAATGGCCTGGCTCCAGCTGTTACGCGAGCCGCTGGCAAGGCGTCCCAGATCCTGGGCCTGGGGCAGCAGCGCGGCATCGCGCTTGCTCCAGGCATCCATCATCTGCGTCAGTGCCTGGCCATGGGCCTGGGTGGCGAGCTTGCGCAGCGCAGCCTGGGCATGCTCCACCGCATCGCGCTGGGCGCGGAAGGCGGCATCGCCCAGACGAGGGCCCCGGTCTTCGCGCGGCGCGCGGTCCATGCGGTCGCCCCGGCCAAAGCGGTCGTCAGCACCACGGCGCTCCTGGCCACGGTCGCTGCGTGGGCCACGGCTGTCGCGGCCATCGCGGCTGTCACGGCGATCGCCACCGGGCTTGCCAGGGCGGCCAGCGGCTGCGGGCGCATCACGGCGCATGCCAGGGCGGTCATCACCGCTGCGCTGGGCAATCACGGGCTTGGGGGCCACAGGTGCTGGCGCTGGTGCCTGGGCAGCAACAGCAGCCTCTGCATCGGCACCCTCCTGGGCTGCCAGCTCTGCTGGCTGCTCCGCATCCGCAGGCGCTGCCGCATCTGCTGCGACCGCTTCTGGCGCGGCTGGCTTTGGTGCAGCGGCCGCCACCGGTGCTTGCTGGGCCTGCAGCGCTTGCTGCAAACCATCGAGCGCGGCCTGGATCTGGGCGGCATCGCCGCTGTGGTTGGCCGCTTCGAGCGCCTTGGAGGCATCGAGCACGGCCTGGTCGCGGGCGCTCAGCTGGTGCTGCACACGTTCGCGCTGCTGCGTCTTGCGGGCAAAGGCTTCATCGAGCGGCTTGCGGAACGCATCCCAGAGCTTTTGCTCATGGCGGCGGTCCATCGGCACGGACTGGGCTTCGGTCTGCCACTGGCGCTGCAGCTCACGCACGGCGTCAATGTTCAGGTTGGGCGCAGCGGCCAGCTCCACGGCCTGGGCCACCATGGCCTCGCGGCGCGCAATGCTCTGCTTCTGGGCTGCATGCAAAGGCGCAGAGGCCTCGTGCAGCGCGGTCTTCCAGGCCTCTTGCAGCTCGGCATAGGCCTTTTCGCCCACATGGCCACTGGCGCGCCAGCGGTCACCAAACTGGAACAGGTCGCGCTGAATGCGCTTCCAGTCGGTCGATGGCTTGTGCGCCTCGACCCAGCCCTTGAGCTCTGCAATCAGAGCCTCACGCTCGGCGCGGTGCTTGGCACCCTCTTCGCGCACCTTGGACAGCCAGACCTCGACATGCTTGTAGGCCGCGTTGCAGGCCTCATCAAACTTCTTCCACAGCGCATGGTTGGTGGGGCCGCTTTGGTCGGCCTTCTTCCAGTCCTCGCGCAGCTGGCGCAGCGCTTCTTGCAGCTTGCGGCCGCCCAGCTCCTGGCCTTCGGGGCGGGCGAGCAGGCCCTGGGCCTTGGCCAGCAGCTCCTCGCGCACCTTGTCGGCGCTCCAGCGCTGCCAGCCTTCGAGTTCACCGGCGGCGATCAGCGCGGTATTGACCTGCGATTCCAGGTCCTGGTCGATCAGCTTGCCATGCTGCTTGAGGGCAGCGCGCAGCTGCTGCGCCGCGCTGGATGCGCCCTTGCCATGGCCTTCGGCCGTGTGGGCCTGCAAGGCCTTGAGCGCTTCTTGCACCGCATGCTTGGCGCGCTTGGCTTCCTGCGGGTCGGCAGCGGGCTTGGCAGCAGCAGCACGGGCGGCTGCTTGCTCCACCTCGGTGGGCAGGCCGCGCCCGGCGCGGATCTCGTCGGCCCAGACCGGCACCGTGGGCAGCGGTGCTTGCGCATCTTCAGCGGCAGCCAGGGTTTGCTTGAGGGCCGACTGGAACGCATCCCAGACCAGCAGCAGCTGCGACTTGGAGGCCTCGAGCATGCTCGGGTAGCGCGCTTCGACACTGCCCCAGCTGGCATCGCCTTCGAGCACGGCGGCCTGGTCCTGCCAGTGCTGCACATCGGTGGCCAGTGCCGTCTCGGCAGACTGGGCATCCTTGTAGGACTTGGTGGAGAGCACTTCGACGCGCTGGGCCAGCAGCACGGCGGCCTCGCGCTGCACCTGCACGCGGTGCTGCAGGTCTTCAATCGTCTTGATGCGGTCGGCCAGCTGGATCTTGAGCGCAGCGAGCGGCTCGCGCGACAGCGGCGCGCCAGCCTTGGCCGCGTCACGCTGCCAGGCCAGGGCATCGGCAATGTTCAGCTTGGAGGCGCCCAGCAGCTTCTCGGCCTTCTCGGCCCATTCCGCGGCGATGGCCTCCTGGCCCTTGGCGCGGCGCATCTCGTCCATGCGCTCACGGATGGCCTTGGCAGCGCCCTTGTCGCGGGCAGACAGCTCCTTGAACACTTCCTGCAGCTGCTCGGCACCCGGGTTGGTTGCCAGCCATTCGCGCACCTTGGCTGCACGCTCACCCGAGGTGGCAGCCGAGAAAGCACCACCGGTGACGCCATCGAGGGGATGGGGGGCAGCGGCCGCCTTGGCGGGTGCGGGTGCGGGCTCAGGGGTTTCGGGCGTCTTGTTGCGCGAGATAAAGGGGAACATGGAGTCAGTTCAGTCGTAAATACGGCCTGCATCGCAGCGCAATGCAGCCATTGGCACATAAAAAAGAGGGAGGCCGGCCCGAGGGAGTCTCTGCGAAACTGCCTGGCCTGCATCCAGGTTGCTATTTTGACCCGGTTTGGCGAGGACTCCAAGCACACGGGCATCGCTATAAGGTAATTCAACCCAAGCATGGCCAAAAACAAAGGGCTGGCGCCCTGCGGCCCAGCCCTTGTTCAATGGCGTGCTAGCGCTCAGCGCGGCGCCAGACTGAGCTCGGCATGCGGCGTCCAGTCCTTGTCCTCGCCAAAGCCTTCGGTCTTGGCATTGCCCAGGAAGAGGCGTTCGAGCTTGACGCCCTTGCTGGCCAGGTAGTCACGCACCGTCACACCCCGGGCCAGCGCCAGCTCGCGCATCGCATTGTCGGGCACGCTGATGCTGGTCAGCAGCAGGGTTTCCATCTCGGCCACCGGGATGTCGCTGGCCATACCGACGAGGTTGCGCGGCTTCTGGATATCGGCACGTTTGTACACCTCCTTGAGCAAGGCGGGGTACTCGGCAGCGCTCACGGCCTGCACGTCTTCGGGTTTGCCACCGGCGCGCACCGCGCTGCGGCGCTTTTGGGCCAGCACCAGGTCGTCGATGCGGGCCTTGCGCCAGCCATCCTTCTCGCGCTCCAGGTCGGCCTGGCCGGCAACGGTCAGCTGCAGCGCCGGCCGGTCTTCCAGCGCCTTGGCCACCTTGTCCAGGCTTTGCTTGCTGTCCGCATCCAGCACCGCACTGCCGGGGGCAAAGGGCACATGGCTGGCTTCGCTGCCACCACCAAAGGCGCCCGAGAGCAGCGCAAACGGCGAGGTCACCGCCTTCATGATCAGGTTGCCAATCACCTTGAAGATGATCGGCGCCAGGCGGAACTGCGGATCGTTGAGCGAGCCGCTGATGGGCAGGTCCAGGTCGATCACGCCATTGCGGTCAGCCAGCAAGGCCACAGCCAGCTTGACCGGCAGGCTCGCTGGCGCGCCCTGCACCGCATCGCCAAAGGTCAGCTGGTTGAGCACCAGCTTGTTGCTGGCCGTCAGCAGGCCCTCGGGCGTCACGTCGTACTGCACGTCCACACTCATCTTGCCGCGCTCGATACCGTGGCCGGCGTACTTGATGCTGTAGGGCGTCAGCGGCGACAGCTCCAGATCGCGCACCTTGCCATGGATATTGAGCGCCAGCGGCTTGACCAGCGGGTTGAGCTTGCCGGTGATCTCCAGCGACGCGGTGCCTTCTGCCTTGCCGCGCAGCTCCAGCTCGGCCAGTTGCAGCTGGCCGGCCGTTGGCTCGGACGAGAACGCACCCATGCGCCCGGCGAGCTCGGACAGGTCGGCCGAGTAGTTGGGCCGCACAAACTGGTCGCTGAACTTGACGGTACCGCCGGCGAGCGTGATCGGGCCCATGTCGATGATCGGCCCCGTGGCGGGTTCGGGGCTGGTGGGCGCAGCCGGTGGGCTGACCGCTGCAGCACCCGATGCCTCGACCACCACGCCTTCGGATGGCGCGGCCGCATCGCCAGCGCCCGCAGCACTGCTGCCGCCCAGGTCCTGCAGATTGAGCTTGCCGTTCTCCTGCACCACGAGGCGCGCATAAAAGTCGGTCAAGGCCGTCTCGCCCACTTGCACTTTCATGCGCTGGCCCGGCACCATGTCCACGGCCAGGGCGCGCAGGCTCAGCAGCTTCCAGTTCAGCAGGTCATCGCCCGCCCCCATCAACCCAATGCCCAAGGTACCGGTACCCCGGTTGGCAGCAGCTGCAGCCGCCTTGCGGCCAGTCTCGCTCGCGCCATTGCCGTCGTCGTCGCCAGCATCATCACCGCTGGCCGGCGCTGCGGCGGCCAACAGGGGTCGCACGCGCACATCGTCCAGCCCGGCATCGCCCTTGACATGCAGCACCGGCCCCTTGTCCGATTGGGCATAGTCCACCGTGCCCCGGAAATTGGCATCCGCCCGTACCAGGCGCACCGGCAGCAGGGCCGCCGCATAGGGCTCAAAGGCGTGGATGGGCAGCTGGCTCACATTCAGGCGCCCCACGGCCGACACCGGCGTCAGGCCCAGGCTGCCGTCATAGGCGATGCGGCCGGGCTCGGCGCGGCCGCTGCCAATCCGGCCTGAGAGCTTGAGCGGCGAGGGCTTGGCCTTGGTCGCCAGCGGCGCATAGTCGCGCAGCTCCAGATCCCAGCCGGTCAGGCGAAAGGCGACCTTGCGGGCGGTCGATTCATCCTGGAAGGCCAGCTGGGCACCCTTGATGGCGACCAGGTCCAGCTGCACATCCCAGGGTTTGCTGGCTGCGCTCGTCGATGCCGGCTTGCGACCATCGGCTTTGCGGGCCTGCGAGGCCACCAGCCAGTCCTCAAACATCATGCGCCCGTCCTTGGCGCGCGAGACACCGAGCACCGGCTCGACCAGTTGCACCGAACCGAGCTTGACCTGCTGGGCTTCGGTATCCAGCACGGCATCCTTGACCAGCAGCTGGCGCAGCTCCAGCAGGTTGTTCTTGCCTTTGAGGCCGATAGCAGGGCCATGGGGCGGCGCGCAGTTGGCCTTGCTGTTGCACTGCAGGGCCACGTCCGACACGCGCATCTGCGCCAGCGCCACCTTGAGCGCCGTGCCCTGGCGGCTCAGGTGCATCTCGCTGTCGATCGTGCCCAGCAGGCCCGGCTCGATCACCCCGGTCAAATAAGAAGCCCCCAGCTGCAGCGGCAGGCCCGTGGTGCTCACATCCACCTCGGCCATCTGGTCGGTCGCCTTGCCCGAAAACACCAGGCGGCCGGTAGACGGCACACCCTGGGCACCCGACAGCCCCGACGAACCCTCAAAACTGAAAGGTTCCTTGAAGGGCCAGGCAATCTGCTGGGCCTCCATGCTGAAATAATCGAGCTGTACGCGCGCAGGCAGCGGCACGCTTTCATCGACCCAAACCCCCTTGAGGCGGCTGAGCTTGAGCGCATCGACCCGCACCGACCAGGCAGCTTGGCCGCTGCTGGCTTGGCCTATGGATGCGCCAGTTTCGGCAGCGACTGCCTGAGAGTCCGCGTTGTCGACCTTGTCACCCTTGTCGTCCTTGACTTCGGGGCTTGCACCATCTGCACTGACCACAGAGGTTGCAGGCTCCGCCTTGTCTGCGGTGGCAGCGGTGTCTGTGGACTTGGCGGCTTGTCCACCCTCTTCAGCCCGGCGCGGTATTGCCTGGCCCTGGGCATCGAGCAGGCTCAGCTGGCCATTCTTGCCCCGCTTGAGCGACAGCTGCGCGCCATCGAGCGCCAGCTGGGCGATATGCACCTGCCCCAGCAAGGGCTGCACATCGGCCAGCTGCACATCCAGCCGCTCCCAGCCCAGCAATTCACCGCCGGCCGCGTCGTGCAGCTGCACAGCGCTGGCATGCACCTCGCCGCTCAGGCGCACCTGCGTCTTGTCCTGCTGCTCAAAGGCCAGTGCCAGGTCGGCATTGAGCACGCCAGCCACCAGCTTGACGGGCAAGGACGCGGGGATATAGGCCAGGTAGGGCTGGAGATCGAGGTCCTTGATCGCAAACTTGGCCTCGGCCTTGCGGTCATCGGCAAAGGGCGTGGCCTCGGCATGGCTGGCAAACTGGCTGCCATTGAGCACAAAGGCCAGTTGGGGCAGCACCTTGATCTCGCGCTTGGATTCGAGGTTGCTCAGAAAAGGAATGCCCAGCTGCAGGCCCTGGAGTTCATGGGTCTGGCCCACCGTGTCGTCGCGGAAGGCCACCTGCCCCTCTTTGAGCTCGATGTTGTAGAGCGCAAAGTGCGCCGTCTTGCCGTCATCGGGCGGCGGCTCAGGGCTGCGCAGCTTTTGCAGAATGTCGTCAAAATCAAATTTCCCGGGAGCGGTCTGCGCGATGCGCAGCACGGGCTTGTCCACCTGGATGGCATCGAGCACCGGTGCGAGCCTGAACACCGACTGGATATCGGCATCCACATAGATGCGCTCGACCGCCAGCATCGCCGCGCTGTCTGCCTGGGGCCCGGCGATCTGCAGATCGCGCACGGTCAGCTCCAGCGACCAGGGCATGAACTCCACCGCCCCGATATGCACCGCCCGCCCGAGTTTTTCCGTGCCCAGCTTCTCTCCCTGGGTGCGCAGCAGCCAGGGCAGCAGCAGCCACGACAGCGCCCACAGCAGCAGCAGCGCCAGCAGGCACCATCCCAGCCGGCGCAACCAGCGCATCGCGACGACCTTTTTCTTGTTTGCTTCTTGCGTTTCGCTCACGGCGATGATCCTCACTCAGAGTCAGTACGGCCCGCCCCATGGTATCCATGGCTGCGATGGCAGGCCCAAGATCCATTGTGCACAAATAAGCCGCTGTGGCGGCGCTGGCTTAGCACACAAAAGCGGCATCTGTCGCTGGTTCACAATCGTTCAAATCCTGCAGGCTGCCCCAGGAAACGGTGTGCCTCTCTATATATAGAGGAAAAACGCAGTTTCTATGGCGGCACCCCCTGCGGTAGCGGCACGGCCAGGGCTAAAGGCAGCAGGGGGCGATGCCGCGATGCAAGGATCCAACAGCCTGATCGGGCATTCGCCCGTCCGCCCGCCTCAAACACCGCGATGCTTTTCACACTGCGGCATGCAAAACCGCAGCGTGGAGCCGCAAAAACACAACGCCAGGTCCTGCTTTTTTGCGTCCACCGATATTCTACCCGGGTATAAATGCCAAAAACCTGATGTAGCCATGGGTTATTGGCTGTTTTATCCTGGTTTTTATACAGTTTTTTGGCCTTTTCATGTGAAATTTGTGTAGGCGCAGATGACCGCATGATGACCAAGACCTGCCCGCCCAAATCAGGCCAGCGTTTTGCGCGGCCCGCAACGGTTCTGTGCGCCTATGCGCAGGCGGCACCCAGGCACCGCCCTGGGCTGCAAAAGCGCAAATGGGGCTGCGCGCTACACCAAAAACAGAGCACAACAGCCGCGCAGCATTTGATAAAGATTGACTTTTTGCTGCATCCTTTATATCAATCAATGTATTTAAAAGATTAAATACAAGCTATTCAACCCATAAAACCGGGTCCCCGACAGGGCACCGATCCGGTGCTTTTTCTGCCTGCCATCCCCGCTGCAGGGCTGGCTGCCGCCCCTGCCCGGATCCGGCCCTGCAGCAGCCCGCTATACACGTTTTTTTATTACTTTTTTTTCTCATTTTCCAATTCAATAGTGTTGACTGAGTATTAAGCAAGCTTCTAGAATTCAGCCCATTGCATTGATTGCTGATTTTTTAGTCAACACCCCTCACGGTGTTTTGATCGTAGCCCCTGACACGCAAGAGCGTGCTTGAAACGACAAAGGGCCGTCTGCAACGCAGACAGCCTGCCGGAGACCACACAGGACAGTGTGGCTCCACCCTGCCAGACCCCAGCCCGGTGCACTATCCGCCGGGCTATTTGTTGGAGGTGGCGGGACTTAGAAAGGAAAAATCCCTATGACGGCTCCCGCGCAAGTGGATGCCGGTGCGCGCTCATTGAGCGCCACCATCAGCCGTGGTCTGATGACCATGGCACACAACAGTTTTGCTTTGATCGGTCTGGTGGTGGCGTTCTGCGCCCTCACCCTGGTGTCGCGCGACGATCTGCGCCACGCCGGCGAGGCGCAATTGCGCAGCTGGCTGCAGGCTCGCACCCATGCACCTGCCGTTGACCTGGCAGGTGCCGATGCCGACGCATCCACTGGCGACGATGCCGCCATGGTGGCTGCCGTGGACCGTGCCACCGCCAGCAACCCCCAGCAATTGCCCCGCAACCAGGCCAATGTGGCCTATTGGCTGGCCAAGAAATACCGCGTGGCGCCTGAGCCCCTGGCCGTGCTCGTCTCCGAAGCCTACCTCGTGGGCAAGGAAACCAAGCTGGACCCCACCCTGATCCTGGCGATCATGGCCGTGGAGTCGAGCTTCAACCCCTTTGCCCAAAGCTCGGTGGGTGCGCAAGGCCTGATGCAGGTGATGACCAAGATCCACACCGACAAGTACGAGCACTTTGGCGGCCACTTTGCGGCCTTTGACCCGGTGACCAACTTGCGCGTGGGCGTCAAGGTGCTGCAAGAATGCATCGAGCGCGCCGGCTCGCTTGAAGGCGGCCTCAAATACTATGTGGGCGCAGCCAACCTGCCGACCGACGGTGGCTACGCTGCCAAGGTGATGGCCGAGCACTTCCGCATCAAGCAAGTGGCCGAAGGCCGCAGCAACACGCCCAAGGCGCCGGTGGCCCCCGCTGCCAAGCCTTCGCTGTCGGCCCAGGCGGATACGCCCGCCGCAGCCGGCACCGTGGCCGACAAGGCCAAGGCCGCCAGCAACAGCGCAGCTGCAGGCAACGCTTCTGAAACCGTGGCCCTGGCCGACAAGCAAGCCGCGCTGCCAGCAGCGGCCAAGGCCGAGGCCACCGCCGTGGCCATGGGTTCCTGACCAGCCCCCCGGCTCGTCGCCCTCTTCGCACAAGCACCCAGCCGGGTGCTTTTGTTTTTTCTGGCCCTGGCGCAGCTTCCCGGAACCGGTTTTTATCCAGACGTGGCGATAAACCCATTGCCCCAGGCCGGTGCAGCCTCGGCTACACTAGCCGGGTACGCGACTGGCGATAGACATCTGTATGACCGGATTGTTGACGTGGAATGCAGGCCCGGCCTGCAGCAACCACCGGGGAGCGTACCGTGCAGTGCCAGGGCGAGCGCATCGCCCCCCGCACCCGCCACGTGTTAGCCGTGCGCCTGGGCAGCCCCTGTTTTCGCCAACCTCACTGTTGGCAGGCAGGGCTCACTTCTGACTCCAACGACCGCCATGTACCAACGTAACATCCTTGTCGAACAGACCGACGCAGAACTCTTTGCTGCCATCCAGGCCGAAAACCAGCGCCAAGAGCAGCACATCGAGCTGATCGCCAGCGAAAACTATGCCTCCCCCGCCGTGATGTGGGCCCAGGGCACCCAACTGACCAACAAGTACGCCGAAGGCTACCCCGGCAAGCGCTACTACGGCGGCTGCGAATTTGTCGATATCGCCGAGCAGCTGGCCATCGACCGCGTCAAGCAACTGTTCGGCGCTGATGCTGCCAATGTGCAGCCCCATTGCGGCGCATCGGCCAATGAAGCGGCTTTCCTGGCTTTCCTCAAGCCCGGCGACACCATCATGGGCATGAGCCTGGCCGAAGGCGGTCACCTGACCCATGGCATGCCGCTCAATATCTCCGGCAAGTGGTTCAACGTCGTCTCCTACGGCCTGAACGAGAAGGAAGAGCTGGACTACGACGCCATGGAAAAGAAGGCGCACGAGACCAAGCCCAAGCTGATCATCGCCGGCGCATCGGCCTACTCGCTGGAAATCGACTTTGCCCGCTTTGCCAAGGTGGCCAAGGATGTGGGCGCGATCTTCATGGTCGACATGGCCCACTACGCCGGTCTGATCGCCGCTGGCGAATACCCCAACCCCGTGCCCCACGCCGACGTGGTGACCACGACCACCCACAAGAGCCTGCGCGGCCCCCGTGGCGGCGTGATCCTGATGAAGGCCGAGCACGAAAAGGCCATCAACTCGGCCGTGTTCCCCGGCCTGCAAGGCGGCCCGCTGATGCACGTGATCGCAGCCAAGGCCGTGGCCTTCAAGGAAGCGCTGACGCCTGAGTTCAAGCAGTATGCCCAGCAGGTCAAGACCAACGCCCGCATCGTGGCCGAGACCCTGACCGAGCGCGGCCTGCGCATCATCTCCGGCGGCACCCAAAGCCACGTGATGCTGGTGGACCTGCGCGCCAAGGGCATCACCGGCAAGGAAGCCGAAGCCGTGCTGGGCGCTGCCCACATGACGATCAACAAGAACTCCATCCCCAACGACCCGGAAAAGCCGATGGTCACCAGCGGTATCCGTATCGGTACGCCCGCGATGACCACCCGTGGTTTCAAGGACGAAGAGGCGCGCCTGACCGCCAACCTGATCGCCGACGTGCTGGACAACCCACGGGACGAGGCCAACATCGCTGCCGTGCGCGCCAAGGTCAATGCCCTGACCGCACGCTTCCCCGTCTACCGCTGATCTGACCTGCGCCCGCGCCTATGAAATGCCCCTTCTGCAGCCATCCCGATACCCAGGTGGTGGAGACCCGTGTTGCAGAAGACGGCGGCTTTGTACGGCGCAGGCGCCAGTGCGGCAACTGCGAAAAGCGCTTCACCACCTATGAGCGGCCCGAAGTCAGCCTGCCGGTCATCGTCAAAAAGGACGGCCGGCGCATCGACTACGACCGCAGCAAGCTGCGCGGCTCATTCAGCCTGGCGCTGCGCAAGCGCCCGGTCCCCATCGACAAGGTGGACCTGGCGCTCGAGCATGTCGAGGACAAGCTGCGCACCTTGGGTGCGCGTGAGGTGCAGACGCATTTGATCGGCGAGCTGGTCATGGCCGAGCTGCAAAAGCTCGACAAGGTGGCCTACATCCGCTATGCCAGCGTCTACCGCAGCTTCGAAGACATTGACCAGTTCAAGTCCATCGTCGACGAGGTGACGACCCCGCCGCCCGAGCCCAAGAAAGACAGCGCCCGTAAAAAGGACTGAGGCACAAAAAAATGCGAACCCCTGGGTTCGCATTTTTCTTTGGGAGCCGGCCACCGAGCCTGCCCGGGCTGCGCCTTGTCAGTCTTGCGGCGCCTCGGCGGCAATCGGCCCCACCGCCTGCACCACATCGCTGTTCTGGGCGCGGTGGCGCAGCGCATGGTCCATCAGCACCATGGCCAGCAAGGCCTCGGCAATCGGTGCGGCGCGGATGCCCACGCAGGGGTCGTGCCGGCCCTTGGTGATGACCTCGGTGCTCTTGCCTTCGGTGTCGATGGACTCGCGCGGGCTGATGATCGAGCTGGTGGGCTTGATGGCGATGCGGATCTCGATGTCCTGGCCGGTGCTGATGCCGCCCAGAATGCCGCCGGCATTGTTGCTGCGAAAGCCCTGGGGGCTGAGCGAGTCGCCATGCGTGGTGCCGCGCTGGGCCACGCTGTCAAAACCGGCACCAATCTCGACGGCCTTGACGGCATTGAGCCCCATCATCGCGTAGGCGATGTCGGCGTCGAGCTTGTCATACAGCGGCTCGCCCAGGCCCACGGGTACGCCGCTGGCCTGCACGCGGATCAGCGCGCCGCAGGAGTCGCCCGCCTTGCGTAGCGCATCCATATAGTCTTCATAGCGGGTCACATCGGCCACCGGCGCAAAAAACGGGTTGTTGGGCACATGGGCCCAGTCCTCAAAAGGCAGGGCCACCTCGCCCACCTGCAGCATGCAGGCGCGGAACGCGGTACCGAACTTCTCTTTGAGCCACTTTTTGGCCACGGCGCCAGCGGCCACCGTGGGCGCCGTCAGGCGGGCCGAGGAGCGGCCGCCACCACGCGGGTCGCGGATACCGTACTTGTGCCAGTAGGCATAGTCGGCATGGCCGGGGCGAAAGCTCTGCGCAATATTGGAGTAGTCCTTGCTGCGCTGGTCGGTATTGCGGATCAGCAGCGCAATCGGCGTGCCCGTCGTCTTGCCCTCGTAGACGCCCGAGAGGATCTCCACGCTGTCGGGCTCATTGCGCTGGGTGACAAACTTGCTGGTGCCGGGGCGGCGGCGGTCCAGGTCCTGCTGGATATCTGCCTCGCTCAACGCCATGCCCGGTGGGCAGCCGTCAATCACGCAGCCAATCGCCGGGCCATGGGATTCGCCAAAGTTGGTAACAGTAAATAAGGTGCCGAAGGTATTGCCGCTCATAGCCCGCCATTATCACTGATGCCGGTGCCCCACGCAGCCCTGCAGGGCTCACCAGCGGGGCTGGTCACCCCCAGGCGGTTGGCCGGCGTGTGGCCAGCCGCCGGGCAGGCCCTGCAGCACGGCGCTGTGGCGCACCGCACGCAGGCGGCCAAAGCCGCTGTCCAGCGTCTCCAGATAGGCGTCAGGCGGCGCGCCGCTGGGTACCTTAGCCGCCGCAGCGGCTACCGGCCGCTGGCCCATGGACTGCAGCCACTGCGCGACGCGCGCCAGCGATACCTGCACATGCCAGCTGCCGCCCTGCGTAGCCTGGCGGTAGAGCGCAGCCTGGATGCCAAAGGCCAGCAAAAAGCCCGCGCTGTAATCCAGAATCTGCAGCGGCAAAGCGCGCAGCCCCGCGCTGCCAAACGCCTGGCCTTCGGCCCAGTTGATGCCGCAAACCGTCTGCACCAGCGAATCAAAGCCGCGCCGGTCGGCCCAGGAGCCGCTGCGGCCATAGGCCGACAGGCTGGCATAGACGATGCCCGGCCGCAGCCGGGCGGCAGACTGCGGATCCAGCCCCAGCGCATCCAGCGCGCCCGGCCGGTAGCCTTGCAGCAGCACATGGGCCTGGCCCAGCAAATCAGCCATGGCGCCCTGCCCTGCCGGGGTTTTCAGATCCAGCAAGGCCGAGCGCTTGCCCCGGCTCATATCGGCAATGGCCTCGATATTGGGCAGACCTGGCCCATTGAGCATCAGCACATCGGCCCCTTGCGCCGCCAGGCTGCGGGCCGCCACGGGCCCCGCCAGAATGCGGGTCAGATCCAGCACACACAGGCCGTCTAGCGGCCGGTGCTGGGCAGGCACCGGCCCATCGCGGGGGGCGGCAGGCTGGTCGCTGTCCAGCTGCGTGATGGCCACCAAGGGCTGCGCGGCCACCGCCGCACTTTGGGGATGGGCCTGCCATGCTTGCGGGCTGCGGGCCGCTGCCACCACCAGGCCCAACGCTGTGGCACGCTCCTCCGCTGCCTGCGCCGTCCAGCCTTGGAGCGCATCCGCCACCTGCTCCCGCGTGGTGGCCGCGCCGGTGGGCAGGCCCAAGAGCCGCAGCATGCCATCGCGGTGGTGCGCAAAATTGGCATGGATGCGCAGCCAGCCCGGCTCGCCGCGATCGGCGCCGCAGGCATAGAGGCCTGAGATGGGCGCCCAGAGATTGGGCTGCTTGCCGTCCAAGGTGAAATAGCCACTGCACTCGGCCAGCACATGGCCCACATCCACCTGGACCTGGGGCATGGCCAGCTGCTGGCGGTGCTGGTGGATCAAGGCGCTGGCCAGGCCGCTGGCCGCCACGGCCGCGGGCGCTGCCACATCCAGGCAAAAACTCGAGGGGTAGGCTGCGCCATCGCCGCTGAGCGCCAACGCGCCCTGCTGCAAAGCCTGCGCTGGCAGGCCCGCTTGCTGCCACAGCATGTGCACGCTGGCCTGTATGGCCGCATGCAGCGGTTGCTGCGCCAGGTGGTGGCTGGTGGCGGTGTGGTTGTTGGTGGTTGGCAAGGCGTTCTCCTGGGTGACGGACTGCCGCCATTGCATACCTGCCGCACCCCGGGGTCAATCTTGATTGGGCCGATACACATGCCATTCATCTCTCACTGCAGTAGCATGGCCCATGGTTTCTGCACGCCCCGCCCAACCTATCCCTGTCCCACCTTCCGAAGCCGACAGCCCCTGGCTCAGCAGCCAGCAGGCCGCCGCCATGCTGGGGGTGCAGCGCGCCAGCCTCTATGCCTATGTGAGCCGGGGCCTGCTGCAAGCGCACCGCCAACCGGGCCTGCGCGGCCATGTCTATGCCCGTATCGATGTGCAGCGCCTCGCGCGCCAGCGGCAAACCGTGCGCAACCCCGCGCAGCTGGCCCGCTCCACCCTGGACTGGGGCACACCGGTGCTGCGCTCGGCCATCACCCAGGTGGCGCAAGGGCAGCTGTACTACCGGGGGCGCGATGCGCTGCAATGGGCGCAGCACGCCAGCCTGGAAGACACCGCCGCGCTGCTGCTGGGCCAGCCCGTCGCGGCAGAACCCGACAGCGCCCGCAGGGCCCCCCCCACGGCAGCCCCCAAGGCAGCCGCAGCACAGCCTCTGCCGCAGCCCCGCCCACCCGAGCAGGTACTGCGCGCCTGGCACAGCCTGCCCGCCCACGAACCCAACCTGGCCCAATCCGGCTGGCCCCAACCGCTGCTGCAGCAGATGCTGGGGGTGCTGACGGGGCTACCGTCCAGCGATAAAGCCCAGCCTGCAGCCGAACGGCTCATCCACCAGCAGCTCGCCGCCCTCTGGCAAGTAGATGCAGTGGGCGAAGACATCTTGCGCCAGGCCCTGGTGCTCTGCGCCGACCATGAGCTCAATGCCTCCAGCTTTGCCGCGCGGGTGGTGGCATCAACCGGCGCCAGCCTGCATGCCAGCCTGGGCGCAGGTCTCGCCGCGCTGACCGGCCCACTGCACGGGGGGATGACGGCGGTGATCGACCAGCACTGGGACGACTGGCATGCGGCGCGGCGCAGCAGCGAGGGATTGCCCCCATCGCTCGCCCAGTTGCTGGCGGACACCCGCATCAACGGCAGCCCGCACTATTGCGCGGGCTTTGGCCACCCGCTCTACCCAGCAGGCGACCCGCGCAGCCAACGCCTGCTCCGCCTGCTGCCTGCCGATGCGCAGCGCCATGCCCTGCTGGCCGCCGTACACCACCACACGGGCCTGCACCCCAGCCTGGACTATGCGCTGGTCGCCATTCAGCGCGGCCTGGGCCTGCCCGCAGGCGCTGCCTTTGTGCTGTTTGCGCTGGGCCGCACGGCAGGCTGGCTCGCCCATGCGCTGGAGCAGCGCGACAGCGGCCAGCTGATCCGCCCCCGGGCCCAGTATGTGGGCTTGCCGGCCGAGACAGATGCGCAGGCGGAGGCCCCTGCCACGGCCGACACCAGCGCCGGCCGCATCCCCGGGCGCATCATCCGTTTCTGACCCGTAGCAAGCCGCTGCTCCAAAGCACAGGCGCAAAAAAGCGGCCTTGCGGGCCGCTACTTTGGCAGTTCTGGCAGATGGCCGGTTCAACCTCCCAGTTGGGCCAGCCGCTGTATCAAGAATCGGTCTCGCCTTCCACCGGCCAGTCACGGATATAGGCCTTGAGCATCTTGTTCTCGAAGTTCTGGCTGTCGACGACGGCCTTGGCCACGTCGTAGAAGCTGATCACACCCATCAGCATCTTCTTGTCCATCACCGGCATATAGCGGGCATGGCGGTCGAGCATCATGCGGCGCACCTCGTCCATGTCGGTCTCCATCGTGCAGGTCAAAGGCGCGTCATCCATCACGCTGCGCACAAGGATATTGCCTGCAGTGCCGCCATTGTTGACGATGGCAACGATCACCTCGCGGAACGTCAACATGCCCACGACATCGCCGTGCTCCATCACCACCAGCGAGCCAATGTCCTTCTCCGCCATGGTCTGGATCGCGTCGCCCAGAGGGTCGTTGACGCTGGCCGTGTAGAGAGTGTTGCCTTTGAGGCGGAGGATATCGCTGACTTTCATGGGTGTCTCCTTGTACCGTTCTCCGATGCTGGCGGGCCCGCCTGCGTGCACACGCATCGGCGACAGGCCTGCCCGCCCAGGTCTGCTAAATATAGCCGACAATGCCCGTCCAGAACGACAACATCGCGGAGATACGCCATGCCCGGTTACACCGATCCCGGCTTTGACACCCTGAGTCTGCACGCCGGCGCCCAGCCGGACCCGGCCACCGGGGCTCGCGCCGTCCCCATCCACCTGACCACCTCCTTCGTCTTCGAGTCGAGCGACCACGCAGCCAGCCTCTTCAATCTGGAGCGGCCCGGCCATGTCTACAGCCGCATCAGCAACCCCACCAATGCGGTGCTGGAGCAGCGTGTCTCGGCACTTGAAGGCGGTGTGGGCGCGATCGCGGTGGCCAGCGGCCAGGCCGCGCTGCACCTGTCGGTTGCGACCTTGATGGGCGCGGGCAGCCATATCGTTGCCAGCACCGCGCTCTATGGCGGCAGCCAGAACCTGCTGCACTACACCCTGGCCCGCTTTGGCATCGAGACCACCTTTGTCCAACCCGGCGATATTGACGGCTGGCGCGCAGCGGTGCGGCCCAACACCAAGCTGTTCTTTGGCGAGACGGTGGGCAACCCCGGCCTCGATGTGCTGGACATCCCCACCGTCTCGGCCATCGCCCATGAGGCCGGCGTGCCCTTGCTGGTCGACTCCACCCTGACCTCGCCCTGGCTCATCAAGCCCTTCGCGCATGGCGCCGACATCGTCTACCACTCGGCCACCAAGTTTCTCTCCGGCCACGGCACCGTCATTGGCGGCATCGTGGTCGATGGCGGCAGCTTTGACTGGGAAAAGTCGGGCCGCTTCCCCGAGCTGACCGAGCCCTATGACGGCTTCCACAACATGGTGTTCAGCGAGGAATCGACCACCGGCGCCTTCTTGCTGCGCGCGCGGCGTGAAGGCCTGCGCGACTTTGGCGCCTGCATGAGCCCGCACAGCGCCTGGCTGATCTTGCAAGGCATCGAGACCTTGCCGCTGCGCATGGAGCGCCATATGCGCAACACCGAAAAAGTGGTGCAGTTTCTGGCCAGCCACCCGATGGTTAGCCGCGTGGGCCACCCGATGCTGGAGAGCCACAGCTCCTACGCGCTGGCGCAAAAGCTGCTGCCACGCGGCGCGGGCTCTGTGTTCAGCTTTGACATTGCCGGCAACCGCAACCAGGGCAAGAAGTTCATCGAGACGCTCAAGGTCTTCAGCCACCTGGCCAATGTCGGCGACTGCCGCTCGCTGGTCATCCACCCGGCCAGCACCACGCACTTTCGCATGCATGACGACGCCCTGGCGCAAGCGGGTATCAGCCAGGGCACGATCCGCCTATCGATCGGCCTCGAAGACGCCGATGACCTGATCGATGACTTGAAGCGCGCGCTCAAGGCCGCAGAGAAGGCCGCATGATGGAAATCCGTGTCTTTGCACTGCAAGATTCCGAAGCCGTTGTGCAGCTGTGGCATGACTGCGGCCTCTACCGCCCCTGGAACGATCCGCACAAGGACATTGCGCGCAAGCTGAGCGTCTCGCCCGAGCTGTTCTGGGTCGGTGTCGATGAACAAGGCGCGGTGATGGCCAGCATCATGGTCGGCTACGACGGCCACCGCGGCTGGATCAACTATCTGGCGGTGCACCCCAGCCAGCAGCGCAAAGGTTATGCCGGGCAGCTGATGCAGCGGGCCGAGGCCGAACTGACGGCACTGAGCTGCCCCAAGCTCAACTTGCAGGTGCGCGCCGGCAACGAGGCGGTCATCGCCTTCTACGAAAGCCTGGGCTATGCCAACGACCAGACCGTGAGCCTGGGCAAACGCCTGATTGCCGACATCTAGCCTCAGCCACACCATCGGAGCACAGACATGCGAATCCAAGTACAAGGTGCCGACCTGTATGCCTACACCGGCGGCAAGGCGCTGGATGCGAACCAGCCCACTGCCATCTTTATCCACGGCGTGCTGTGCGACCACAGCGTCTGGGCGCTGCAAAGCCGCTACCTGGCCAACCACGGCTGGAACGTGCTGGCCATCGACCTGCCCGGCCACTGCAAAAGTGGCGGCCCGGCGCCGCGCACGGTGGAAGAGGCGGCCGAGACCATCGCCCAGCTGCTCGATGCCGCAGGCCTGCAGCAGGCGGCCCTTATCGGCCACAGCTGGGGCAGCCTGATTGCGATGGAAGCGGCCGCACGCCTGGGCGCGCGCATCAGCCACCTGGTGCTGGTCGGCACGGCCGACCCGATGAAGGTCGCCCCCGCCCTGCTGGAACAAGCGCTCAGCGCAACCGACCAGGCCATTGCCATGGTGCAGACCTTCTCACGCGCAACCCTGGCCCCACCCTCGGGTGCTGGCAGCTGGGTGTTTGGAGCCGGCATGGCGCTGGCCCGCCGTGTGCAGGCCAGCAACGGCGACACCAACCTGCTGCACACCGGCTTTGTGGCCTGCGACAGCTACCGCAACGGCCAGGCCGCGATGGCCGCCCTGGCCTGCCCGGTGCTGTTTGTGCTGGGCGAGCAAGACCAGATGACCCCGGCCCGCGCCGCGCGCAGCCTGGTGGATGCCGCCAGGGCCGCTGGCAAGCAGGTGCAGGTCCAGATGGTGCCCAGCGGCCACAACCAGATGACCGAGTCACCCGACGCGACCCTGTTTGCGATCCACCATTTCCTCAGCACCCACGCAGCCGCAGCCCCAACGCCGGCTTAAGAGGCGGTTGCAGCGCAGTACGTGGGCCTATCAGCTTTGGTATTGCGATATTGCTTTTGTTTTTATAGCAGAAGATCACGCATGTATCTGGCGTAAGAAGGCGTAAGCCACCGCAAAAAATGCCGCAATGCCGGCGTCAAATGCGTTAGCCTATCTGCCAGGCCGATGGAGGCCCAGACAGCTGCAGCTGAAAAGCTGCAGACCCGATACATACGACTTATGCAATACAAGGCCCTTCCCTGTTTGCTGCAACACTGCCAGGCGCAACCCTGGCATCTGCTGCGGCCGCGCGTGGACATGGACCTGGAGCGATGGGCAGAGACCTGGGCAGACCAGTTGTCAAGCCTGCATGAATTCTCCAGCCATGGCTACTATGGTCTGGATGTGCAAGATCTGGACGCCGACAGCCAACGTGCTGCCCGGGCTGGCTGGTGCCGCGCCGCGCTGCAATCGCTGGCACTGTTAGATCTGGCCTACAGCCGGGGCCTGCCGCCTCGCGCGATGGAAACCCTGTTCGAGCATGTGCTGCACTGGTGCAATGAGTATGCGGTCTTTATGCGCAGCGATGCAGCAGCGCCGGCGCAAGCGCGCCAACCGATCAACCCCGCCTCCAACAGCTACCCGGCTGCCGTGCAACTGCTGGCGCTGCCCGTATTGCTGGAGCGCCAGGAGCTGATTCCCGGCATTGTCGAGCGCCTGCTGGGCAACCGCTGCGACTGCCTGCTCGACTACCTGAGCGCCGTCGCCTGCGAAAAGGACGAAGCCTCGGCCCAGGTCTTCTGCCCCAAGCCCTATGCCGATCTGATGGCTTTCTTCGAGCAGTCCGAGCTGGGCACCGAGCCCTTGCAAGCCTACCTGGACGAGAACTACAGCAGCCAATTGCACCCTGCGCTGGCCGCCATTGGCCGGCTCATTGGGATGGGCGAGCACCACCCGCGCTGGGCCTGGGAAGTCGCCGCGCTGGTGGTGCTGTACGAGCTGGACGACAGCCCCCTGACCGCCTACAGCAGCTACCCCGCCGACATGGTGGCGCTGGCCCGCCAGCGCCTGGCCTTCAACGAGGCCAGCTTCGCCGCCCACTGAGCGGCTTCAGCGATCTCTGCGCATCGCCATCAGGTAGGCCGCTGATGGGCAGCCCCTCTCAGCGATCAAACTGCCCTCAAGCCTTGGGCTGCAGGGCTTGGGTCTCATCACCCAGCACAGGCTCCAACTCCTGCACTACTGCTTCCACCTCCTCCGCCGGCACCTCACCGGGCAGCCAATGGCGGCGCTCGAGCAGCGCAATCAGCGCGATCTGGTCGAGGCCGCTGTGCCACCACAAGGGCTCGGTCGCCTCGTTGCGGTCCAGCATCAGCGCGCTGACCAGCGGTGCAGCCAGGGTCTGCGCCGGCTCGATCAGCAGCACGTAGCGCATGTCATGCTGGCTCTCGGGCGCGCCCGCGCTGGTGCGGCGCTCGTCCACATCGACGACGGCGCCCACCCAGTCGAGCTGGCACAGCACATCGAGCGCGCGGTGCAGCTGCACATCTTCCACCTGCAAGCGGGTGGCAAGCTGGTGCAGGTAGAGGCCCTTCTCAGGCTGGTAGCGCATCAGGTTGAGCGCGCGCAGGCATTCGAGCGCCAGCTGAAAATCCCAGCTCTGCGCCAGCGGCAGGCGCGCCACGCCGGCCAGCAGGCTGGGCAGGTAGGCAGCGACCACAGCGCCCAGCAGCACAATCACCCAGGCCACATAGATCCAGATCAGCAGGATCGGCAAGGTGGCAAAGGTGCCGTAGATGGTCGAATAGGTCGGCACATGCACGAGATACAGGGTCAGCACCTTCTTGGCCACCTCAATACCCACGGCCACAAACAGCCCGCCGGCCAGCGCATCGCGCCAGCGCACATGGGTGTTGGGCACATAGCGGTACATGGCGGTCACGCCCGATGCCAGCAGCACAAACTCCAGCGAATCAAAGGCCAGGCGGATGAGGTAGGGCAGCTCGCCCATCGCGCTGCGCGAAGCGGCCACCACCGACGAGGTCAGCACCAGGCTGGAGGCCAGCACCAGCGGTCCCAGCGACATGGCCGCCCAGTAGATCAGCACCCGCTGGCCCAGCGGACGCAGCTGGCGCACGCGCCAGATGTTGTTCAGGGTGCGGTCCATCGTCAATATCAGCGCCAGCGCCGTCACCAGCAAAAAGCTCAGGCCCGCCAGGCCCAGGCGGCTGGCCTTGGACGCAAACTGCGTGATATAGCCCAGCACCTGGCTGGCGATGGTGCTGGGGATCAGGCTCTCGATCAGCCAGCGCTGCAGCTGCGCCTCGACCGTGGCAAACATCGGGAAAGCGGTGAGCAAGGCCAGCGCCACCGTGAAGAAAGGCACCAGTGCCAGCATGGTGGTAAAGGTCAGGCTGCTGGCCGTCAGGCCCAGGCGGTCCTCGCCAAAGCGCGTGCGCAAGGTATTGACGGTGTTGCGCCAGGGAAAAGCCGCGAATTGCTGCCACCACAAAGCCCATCCCTGGCGCGGTTGCACCTGCAAAGATGCCGCGTTTTTCTCATCACTGACGTACATACCGATATGATGCCATTTCCATGCCTGCATCCACCCCTGAACCCGCCGCAAATCTGCCTGATTTGGTAACGCCTGCCGCTGCGGGCGCAGCTGCGGGTGCAACTGCGGGCGCAGCTGAGGGTGCAACTGCGAGTGCCGCTGCGCAGTTTTCGCGCTGGCTGGCCGTGGCGGCCCTGCTGGGCCTGGTGCTGCTGTGCCTGGCCTGGGAGCTGTGGCTGGCCCCGTTGCGGCCGGGCGGCTCCTGGCTGGTGCTCAAGGCCTTGCCGCTGTGCATTCCATTGGCCGGCCTGCTCAAGCGCCGCATGTATACCTACCGCTGGCTGAGCCTGCTGGTGTGGCTGTATTTTATTGAGGGCGTGGTGCGCGCCTGGGGCGATGCACCGCCCAGCCGCTGGTGCGCGCTGGCCGAGATCGCGCTGTGCCTGCTGCTGTTTGCCGCCTGCGTGCTGCATATCCGGGGCCGCCAACGCGCCGCCTCCCCGGCCACCCAGCGCGCAGCCGCTTCCTAGAACCGTTTTCTTTTTATTTGCTGAGACTTCCGATGACCGACCTGATTGCGAGCTTGCGCCAGATTGTGGGCGATGCCCATGTGCTTACCGAGGGCGACCTGACGGCCTATGAGCAGGACTGGCGCCGCCGCGTCCACGGCAAGGCGCTGGCGGTGGTGCGCCCCGCCACGACCGAGCAGGTAGCCGCCGTCGTCAAGGCCTGCGCGGCCAATGGCACCTCCATCGTGCCCCAGGGCGGCAACACCGGCCTGGTCGTGGGCTCCACGCCTGATACCTCGGGCCAGCAGGTGGTGCTGAACCTGGGCCGCATGCAGGCGATCCGCACGATCGACAAGGACAACCTGACCGTCACCGTCGAGGCCGGCTGCATCCTGCAGACCCTGCAGGAGCGCTGCGAAGGCCAGGGCTATCTGTTCCCGCTGTCGCTGGCGGCCGAAGGCAGCTGCACCATTGGCGGCAACCTGGGCACCAATGCCGGCGGCACCCAGGTGGTGCGCTATGGCAATACGCGCGAGTTGTGCCTGGGCCTCGAAGTGGTCAACGCCCAGGGCGAGATCTGGAACGGCCTCAAGGGCCTGCGCAAGGACAACACCGGCTACGACCTGCGCAACCTCTTTATCGGCAGCGAAGGCACCCTGGGCGTGATCACCGCAGCAACGATGAAGATCTACCCGATGCCCGCGAGCCAGCTCACCGCCTGGGCGGCCTTGCCGTCGTTCGATGCTGCCGTGCGCCTGCTGGCGCTGGCGCACCAGTACCTGGGCGCGGGCCTGACCGGCTTTGAGGTGATGAACCGCTTTGCGCTGACCCTGGTCGACAAGCACATGCCTCAGTTGCGCGTGCCCTTTATCGACAACCCCGCCTTCCCCTATGCCGTGGTGCTGGAGAACTCCGACAGCGAATCGGAAGCGCATGCCCGCAGCCGCTTTGAAGCCTTGATGGAAGCCGCATTCGAGCAGGAAATCGTGCTCGACGCCGTGGTCGCCGAGAACCTGGGCCAGGCCCACAACCTCTGGCATATCCGCGAGAGCATTCCGCTCGCCCAGGTCGAGGAAGGCCTCAACATCAAGCACGACATCTCGGTGCCCATCTCGCGCATCCCGGAGTTTGTCGAGCATGCCACCCAGGTGCTGAACGACAAGGTCCCGGGCATGCGCCTGGTCAATTTCGGCCACCTGGGCGACGGCAACCTGCACTTCAATGTGCAGGCGCCCGAGGGCGGGGACGCCAAGCAGTTTCTCGACGAGCGCGAGCACGAGGTCAACCACATCGTCTATGACGCGGTAGCCGCCTTTGGCGGCTCCATCTCGGCCGAGCATGGCATCGGCACGCTCAAGGTCGACACCTTGCCGCAGTACCAGTCGCCGGTGGCCCTGTCGATGATGCGGGCGGTCAAGGCCGCGCTGGATCCGCAGAACATTATGAACCCGCATGCAATGATCACACGCGCTTAGAGCCACTAACACAACCCTTGATACGTCGTTGCCTCGCCGGCCGCGCCAAGCCTTGTCGTACTACTGTACTGCCTGCAGCTTGACGCCTCGTCTCAACCGCAAACCTTCGGTTTGCTGGGTCGTGTTAGCAGCTCTTAAAACCCAGCGCCAAAACAAAACAGGGCGGCCCTCGCAGAGGTGCCGCCCTGTTTTTTTGTTCATTGAAGGATCAGGACGCCGGCGTGCCCACCGCGTTGCTGATCATCTGGTTCACATCCTTGGGCCAGGAAAACGCTGCGCCCGGATCCTGCACCACGCGCGGCTGGCCGTCCTGCAGCCACCAGATGCGCATGGTGTTGCTCTTGGCATCCAGCGCCACAGCGGCGGCATTCTGGCCACCATCGTGCTGGCGGTTGCCGGTGATGTAGTAGACGGAGCCCTGTTTGCTCAGCGGCCCGGTCACCTGCAGGTTCTGCATAAAGGCCGCGCGGTGCTCGCCCAGCAGGTGCTGCATGCGCGCAGCCATCACGCCTTGCTGCAAGAAAGCGGCATCCTGCGGGTACTGGCCCACCTGCGCCTGCAGCTGGTTCCAGGCCTGTTGGGCGCTGGGGTTGCCGCCAGCGGGTGTAGTCTGGCAGCCGGCCAGTGCCAGCGCCGCAGCAGCGCCCAGGGCCAGGCCCCATTTTTTCGTCATCATCCACATAGTTAGCTGTCCTTGTAGCGTTTGCCGCGCCCTCTCCTGCGCCAGGCAAACTGTCGATGTCCCGCTGCCCACCTGTGCTTGCCACGGCCATGCACCGCCGGCCCCGGTGGGCCCGGGCGCCAAAGCCGACACCCTACACCAATTTATCGCTGCTCAGGGCGGCCGCAGACATCTCCCACACTGGCTTATCCTTACGGCCTACGCAAAAAGCGCAGCCGTCGTACAGTAGGCCCTTTGGGCCTCGCCCCTGCCCCGCCCTCGCAGTGCGCCCATCGCACCGTGCCAGGCAATGCCTTAGCACCAGCGAGGCGGCAAGGCCCCGTCTCGATCAGGCCAGAAGAACATGAAGCAATACCTCCAACTCGTCCAGAACATCCTGGACCAAGGCTCCTGGCAGTCCAACCGCACAGGCATCCGCACGCTCAGCATGCCCGGCGCCATGCTCAAGTTTGATCTGCAGCAAGGCTTTCCGGCTGTCACCACGAAGAAGCTGGCCTTCAAATCCGCCATCGGTGAGATGGTGGGCTTTCTGCGTGCGGCGCGCAGCGCTGCCGATTTCCGCGCGCTGGGCTGCAAGGTCTGGGACCAGAACGCCAATGAAAACCAGGCCTGGCTGGCCAACCCCTACCGCCTGGAGGCCGACGACCTGGGCCCCGTCTACGGCGTGCAATGGCGCCAATGGCCGGCCTACAAGCTGATCGACCAGGCCCTGCCCCAAGGCGCCGCCCAGGTGGCCGACGCGCTGGCCAAGGGCTACACCCAGATCGGCGAAGTGGCCGAAGACGGCAAGTGCCAGATCGTGCTCTACAAGGCCATCGACCAGCTGCGCCAGTGCCTGGACACCATCATGACGGACCCGGGCAGCCGCCGCATTCTCTTTCACGGCTGGAACTGGGCCCAGCTCGAAGAAATGGCCCTGCCCCCCTGCCACCTGCTCTACCAGTTCCTGGTCGACCAGAGCAAGCGCGAGATCTCGCTGTGCCTGTACATCCGCAGCAATGATGTCGGCCTGGGCACCCCCTTCAACCTGACCGAAGGCGCCGCGCTGCTGCACCTGATGGGACGCCTGAGTGGCTACACCCCGCGCTGGTTCACCTACTTCATCGGTGATGCCCACATCTACGAGAACCACCTGGACATGCTGCAAGAGCAGCTCAAGCGCGAGCCCTTTGAGTCGCCACAGCTGGTGCTGTCGGACCGCATCCCCGACTATGCGGTGACCGGGCAGTACGAGCCGGAGTGGCTGGAGAAGGTGGAGCCCTCGGACTTCTGGCTGGAAGGCTACCAGCACCATGCACCGCTGACGGCGCCGATGGCCGTGTAAACAACAACGCCCGCAATCGCGGGCGTTTTGCTGAGGGCGGTGCCTTAGCCCCCGCAGCGCTCCTTAAGTTCTTCAAACGACGCCCGCTTTTGCTTGCGGATCGGCAGCGGCAGCGCAATCGACTCGGCTTCGATCTGCATGCGCTTCATGCGTTCCGGGTCCGGACAATCGGCCGGGCGCGGTTCTGGCTCATCGGCGGGTGCGGTTGCCGGTGGTGCGGACGGCGGCGGGTTATCCGTTGGACGGCTGGTGGCCGGGCGGTCATGCTCGCGCGGGTTGATTCCCTGGCTGGAGGGCGTCACGGTGATCGCCTCGGCCTTCTGCCCGGCTGCGCAGGGCTCATCCTGAAAGCTGGTGCGGCCCTGGGCATCGACGCATTTGTTGATGGCCCAGGCCGGTGCGCTCAGCAAAGACGCTGCCGCGAGCAATCCGGCAGCGAGGGTATGGCGGGCGTAGGGCATGGGCAATCCAGACAGGTGGCAAAAAGCCCATTATGCGGCAGGCCCCCCACCCGCCCCGGCTCAATCCAGATCAATGCGCACGCCGCTCTGGAGGAGCGCCTGCAGCTTGCGGGTTTCGGCCTGCAGAAACTGGCCAAAGGCCTCGGGCGTGGACAGCGACACCAGCAAGCCGGTCTTGGCAATCTGGGCGCGCACGGCAGGGTCTTCAAGGGCGCGGTGCAGGTCGGCATTGATCTGCCGCACCACCGCATCGGGCGTTGCAGCCGGCGCCAGCATGCCAAACCAGCTGCCACTGACAAAGTCCATGCCCAGCTCCTTGAAAGTCGGAATCTCGGGCGCGCCCGGGTGGCGCTGCTCGGCAGCGATGGCCACGGCCGCTACCTTGCCCGACTTGACCAGCGCGTACGACGACATGCCGTCAAACATGCCATCGACCACGCCCGCCATCAGATCGGTCATCGACGGCCCCTGGCCCTTGTAGGGCACATGGGTAAAGCGGATGCCTGCCTTGGTCGCAAACAGCTCGGCTGCCAGGTGCGGGCTCGACCCTGGTCCGGACGAGGCCAGCTTGAAGCTGCCCGGCTCGGCCTTGGCGCGGTCGATCAGGTCTTGCAGCGACCGGCCACGCAAGCGGTTGGTGACCAGCAGCACATTGTGGCTGGAGCCCAGCAGGCCCACGGGCCGGAACGCATCGGGCCCATAGGGCAGTTGCCGGCGCAGCACTGGGTTGGAGGTGTAGGCATAGCTGGTGAACAGCAGCGTGTAGCCATCGGCTGGCGTACGGGCCACGGCGCTGGTACCTATGATGGTGCCCGCGCCATCGCGGTTCTCCACCACCACCGGCTGGCCCCAGAGCACCGCCAGCTTGGCCGCCAGCGAGCGGGCCAGCGTATCGGTCAGCCCGCCGGCAGAATAAGGCACCACGATGGTTACGCGCTTGTTGGGGAAAGCGGCCGTCGCCTCGGCCGCGGGTGCGGCTGAAGCGCACAAAGCCAGGCCCAGCCCCAGGGCTGTCACGCGCCAAGAAATCCTGATCGACATAAGACCTTCCTTACCCAGCCTGTCCGCCGGGCAATTGCCAGACCATTGCAAAAGTGGGCTGTGCCAATACGGCACAGCGGGTCCCTGGGCAGGGCTACAGAGCCTTCAGCCCCGCTGCCTGCCCCGGGCGTCGCTCAATCGACCTTGAGCTTGGCCACCTTGGCCAGCTGCTGCCACAGCGCCATGTCGCTCTTGACGACCTGGCTGAACTCCGCGGCCGACTTGTGCGCAGGGATCAGCATGTTCTGCTCGGCAAACTTGGCCTTCATCTCGGGGCTGCCCAGCGCCTGGCCCAGATCGGCATTGAGGCGGTCGATGATCTTGGGGTCCGTCTTGGCGGGGGCGAACACGCCATACCAGCCGTCGGCATCAAAGCTGTAGCCCTGCTCGGTCAGGGTCGGCACCTCCTGCAGCGCCGGGCCGCGCGCCGATCCGGTGGCGCCCAGTGCACGCAGCTTGCCGCTGCGCACATGGGGAATCGGCGAGGCGATATCCATAAAGCCCACGCCAATCGTGTTGGCCAGCAAATCGCCCAGCTCCACGGCGGTGCCCTTGTAAGGCACATGGGGCATGTCCAGGCCGTAATGGGCCTTGATGCCTTCCATCACCAAGTGGCCGGTCGAGCCACTGCCCCAGGAACCATAGGCCAGGCGGCCCGGGTGGGCCTTGGCGTACTGCACCATGTCGGCCAGGTTCTTGAAGCCGGTCGCAGGGTTGGCCACCAGCAGCACGCCCGCTGCACCCACCTGCGCCACGGGCGCCAGGTCGCGCATGGCGTCATAGGGCATCTTGGGCTGGATGATAGGGTTGATCGCAATCGACGACGACGGCGAGAACAGCAAGGTATAGCCATCGGCCTGGGCCTTGACCACATGGTCATTGCCGATAATGCCGTTGGCGCCGGCCTTGTTCTCGACATAGAGGCTCTCCTTCAGCGAGCTCTGCAGCGGCGGCAGCAGCATGCGCGCAAAGATGTCGCCGCCCGAGCCCGCTGGCCCGGGCACAATCATCCGGATCGCCTTGTTGGGCCAGGCCGTATTGGCCCAGGCCGTGCCGGTGCCCGCTGCGGCGAGCAGGCCCAGCAGCATCTGCCGGCGGTTGAAGCTTGCGCATAAATCGGTCATTTTTGTCTCCTGTGGATTGCCGGTGGCCGGCCTTGCGGCGGCCACCTGGTTCTTGGGTTTGCTGTGAGCAGCGGCCCAGGCTTGTGGCGCCCGGTGCAGCCGCCAGCGCACTCGTTACGACATCTTCAGATCGGCCAGTTTGGCCAGCCCACCCCAGATCTTCATATCGGACTGGATGGAGCGGGCAAACTCTGCCGCCGGTTTGACGGCAGGCAGGGCCATGTTCTGGTCTTCAAACTTTTTGCGGATATCGGCGCTTTGCGCCACCTGCACCAGGGCCTGGTTCAGCCGCTCCACCATCTCGGGGTTGGAAGTGCCAGCGGGCAAAAACATGCCATACCAGCCGTCCGCATCAAACTTGAAGCCCTGATCGGTAAAGGTGGGCACCTGCGGCGTGGCCGGTGCGCGCTGCGTGCCCGTCACCCCCACGGCCAGCAGCTTGCCATTGCGGATATGCGGCACGGGCGACGCGATGTCCATAAAGCCCATCGGAATGTTGTTGCCGATGATGTCCGACAGCTCGGTGGACAGCGCCTTGTAGGGCACATGGTGGATGTCGATGCCGTAATGGGCCTTGAGGCCCTCCAGCGCCAGATGGCCTGACGAGCCATTGCCCCAGGAGCCGCAGGACAGCTTGCCCGGATTGGCCTTGGCATAGCGCACCAGGTCGGCCAAGGAGGCAATGCCGGTCTCCGGATTGGCGACCAGAAAAATGCCCGACAGCCCAATCTGGCCCACCGGCAGCAGATCGCGTTGCGTGTCATAGGGCAGCTTGGGCTGGATAAAGGGGTTGATCACGATGGCCGACGACGGCGCAAACAGCACCGTGTGCGCATCGCTGCTTTTGACGACAAAGTCATTGGCGATGATGCCGTTGGCACCCACCTTGTTTTCGACATAGAAGGGCTGGCCCAGCGCTGCCTGCAGGCCGGGCGCCAGCAGGCGGGCAAACACATCGCCGCCCGATCCGGGCGAGCTGGTCACCACCAGGCGCACCGGCTTGCTGGGCCAGGGCGCGGCCGCCCGCGCCATAGGCAGTGTGGCGGGCAGTGCGGCGGCCATGGCCGCCATCAGCAAAGTACGGCGCTCGATACGCAGCGGGTTCATGTTTGTCTCCTTGTAGTTCGATGTCATGCGGCGTCCAGCTCAGCCAGCACCGTGATGCCCAGCGCCGTGCCATGCACCGCCAGGTGCGCGCCCATCTGGATGACCTGCACCGCCGCTTCGCGTGCGACGCCCAGGCCATGGGCCTGCTGCAAGGCTGCGCGCAAGGCCTCGGGCTGCATCGCGGTAAAGCAGGCATGCAGCGCAATCGTGATCAGGCAGCGCTCGCCCGCACTCAGGCCCTGGCCGCTTTCTGCGGTGCTGGCCAGCGCCTGCAGATGGCCAAAGTAGGCGGGGTCGATGGCCTGCAGCCGCGCCCACAGGTCGGGCTGCTGGCCTTCCGTGGGTTCTGCCTCGGGTGGCAGACCATACACCTGGGCCACTTCGTCCAACGCCGCCGCTGTCGCGCCTGCGCCTTGCAGGCAAACCAAGGTCAGCACATCGAGCAAGTCGTCATTGCTGGCGCCGCAGGCCAGGGCCTTTTGCATATGCAGCTTCAAGCCACTGGCAAACAAATGGCTGGCCGATGCGTCGAGCGCCACATAGACGAGTTCCACCATGCGCTCGCTCAAGCCCCCACTGCGCGCCGGGTAGCCGGCATAGTGGGCATAGGCCTGCAAAAATGCCGGGCGGCGGGCCAGCAGCTGGGCATTCCAGGGCCGCCAGTAGCCACGCTCCTGGCGATACAGGGCTTCGACGGCGGCGGTGTCCAGTTCAGCCATGCTGGCTCTCCTTGCTGCCTGAGATATCGAGGCACTGCCCCGTCACAAACTGCGCCCGCGCCCCGGTCAGAAAACGGACCAGCGGTAGCAGTTGCGCCACCGCTGGGCCACCAGCCTGCTGGGGCGAGAGCAGCAGCGCATTGATACGCAGGCCCTGCGTGGCCCATTCGCAGGCCAGGGTCGCCACCAGCATGCGTGCGGCAGCCAGCGCCGTCTGGTACTGCCAGGCGGGCACGCCTGCGGGGGCAGTGGCGAGCAGCAGGAGCAGCAGGCTGGCATCACGCGCATGGGCGCCGGCAAACTGCTGGCCGGCGTTCAGCACGGCTTCCAGCAGATCGCCGCCAGCCAGCACCTGCGTGCTGATCAGACCTTGGCATGGAGCGGCTGTTGTCGCCACCTGCGCGCCGTCCTCCGCCTGCAGCGCTTGCAGCCAGGCGCCATCACAAACGGCATCGCTGCCCGCTTGCACCTGTAAATGCAGCGGCGTCTGCAACGGTACAGGCACAGCGGTGCTCAGCGTGCAGCGGCTGCTGCCGCCGTAAATGCCCGATCCGCCATCGACCGACAGGACCTGGCCCGACAGCACACGGGCCTGCGGCTGCGCCAAAAACACCAGCGCAGCGGCCATTTCTTCGGGCTCGGCCAGGCGGCCCAGGGGGATCTTGGCAACGGCATCGGCCAACGCCAGGCGACCGGCATCCATCAGGCCCTGCACCAGCTCGGTACGCACAAAGCCGGGGCACAAGGTGCTCACACTCAGCTGGGGGTAGCGCTGTGCCAGGCTTTGCGACCAGGCGATCAGCCCGGCCTTGCTGGGGCTGTAGAGCCCGCGCCAGGGAATGGCCTTGTGCCCCGCGCCGGAGGACACATTGACAATGCGCGCACCGGGCTTCAAGCGCGGCAAGCAGGTCTCGAACAAGGCCTGCGGTGCCTGCAGGTTCAGCCGCAGCAGGCGCTGCCATTGCGCAGGCGCCTGCTCGGCCAGCGGCCGGCCGCTGCTGTCCGATATACCGGCGTTGTTGACCAGGGCATCGAGCGCTGGCAACTCTGCCAGCTGGCGGCCCAGCTGGGCCAGCGCCTGCGCATCGGTCAGGTCCAGCGCAAAAGCCTGTGCGCTGGCCGCGCCTTGCGCGAGGCACTGCTGGGGCAGCTCGGCAATCGCGGGGCTGATGTCGGCCAGCAGGCAGCTCCAGCCCTGCTGCGCAAACTGCAGCGCGGCAGCACGGCCAATGCCGGAGGCCGCACCGGTGATCAAGACAGCGGGCATAGGCTTTAGATGTTGGTGAAGGTGATGCCGCCATCCACCACCAGCGCCTGCGCGGTGGTGAACTGCGCAGCATCGCTGGCCAAAAAGCAGATGGTGCCGGCAATATCGTCCACCGTGCCCAGGCGCCCCATCGGCGTCTTGGCCACGCGGCCGGCATCGCGCTCGGCATTGCGGTTGCGCTGCGTGCCCTCGGTCGGCACGGCAGACGGGCAAACCGCATTCACGCGGATATGGCGCTCGCCCAGCTCCGCCGCCGCAGCGCGGGTAATGCCCAGCACGCCCGCCTTGATGCCCGAATACACCATCGAACTACCGGCCGAGCGCAGCGCCGCGACCGAGGCCACATTGATGATGCTGCCACCGCGCTCGGCATCCATGCGGGCAGCGGCGGCCTGGATGCCCCAGAGCACCGCTTTGAAGCCGATGTCCAGCATGCGGTCCACCGTCTCGGGCATGATCTCGCTGACCGATTGGTAGCGCACCCAGGCGGCGTTGTTGACCAGGATGTCCAGCCGCTGGTGGCGGGCATAGGCCTCGTCCACGGCGGCGGTCATCTCTTCGCGCGTGGCCACGTTCTTCACCACACCAAAGGCCTGGCCGCCTTGCGCGGTGATCGCGGCCACGGTTTCTTCAACCAGCGCTTCCTTCAAATCATTCACCGCCACCACCGCACCGCGCGCGGCCAGCTGCAGCGCCGTGGCGCGGCCAATGCCGGCACCTGCGCCGGTGACCAGGGCCACGCGGCCTTCCATATCTCTTGCTATTGCGCCTGTCATTGCGTCACCTCACAACGGTCGATAAAGTCAGCGCCCACGGCGCGCATCACAGCCCCCGCCCCCATGCAGGCGTCAAGTTTCTTGAGCTCGCGCAGGCTGCGGTGCAGCCCCAGCTCCCAGGTAAAGCCCATGCCGCCATGCAGGTGGATGGCCTTTTCCAGCACCCAGGCGCCCTGGTTCAAGGCAGCGGCCAAGGCGCTGTCGGCCTGGCGCGGATTGCCCCACTCATCGGTGCGCAGCGCGCGCCAGGCCTGGGCGCTTGATGCCTCCAGCAGCAGACGCATGCGCGCCAGGTGGTGGCGCACCGCCTGCTTGGCCGACAGCGGCCGGCCAAACTGCACGCGGGCCTGCAGGTAATCAGCGGTGCGTTCCAGCGCGCCGGCACACATCCCGTTCACATACTCGGCCCAGAGCAGCTTGGTATCGGCACAAAAGGCCTGCGACTGCTGCGCGTCCAGGCTCAAGAGCGGCGTGGCGCCAGCGGTCGACACCCACAGCTGGGGCACTTCCGGATCCAGCATTGCTTCGGCCTGGCAGCGCAAGGCCGCCTTGTCGTAGAGCGCAAAACCAGCATCGGTCTGCACCAGCACATAGTCGGCCAGCAGGCCATTGCGCGCCACCCCGCTCCAGTCGCCAGCGGCCTGCGCAGCCATCACCACGCACAGCGATTTCTCACCGCGCAGCAGCTGGCCTCCGGCCTCCGTGCCCTGCAGTGCCTTGCTCGCGGCAATCTGCTCAGGCAGGGGGTAGGACAGTTGCATCTGCCCTGCTACCCGCACCACCGGCATCGCAAAGGCCAGCGGCAGGCCCAGGCCGCCCTGCGCCTCATCGGCGCAGATACCAAACAGGCCGGCATCGGCCATGGCCGCGGCCGCCTCGGCCGGGCCCTGCCCTTGCAGCGCTGCGATGACCGCCTGCGCCGCCTGCCCAAACTCCTCGGGCTGCAGCTCTTCACTTTGCATCGTCATCCCCTCAGTCCTTGGTCAGCTGTTGAATGCGCTGGGCAATGACATCCAGCTGCACTTCGGTGGTCCCGGCATAGATGCTCTCGGCGCGCGAGAACAGGTAGGCCTGCGTGAAATGGGCCTTGGCGCGCTGCGCCAGCGCGCTGTGGCCAGGGTGGATATCGGCCACCATCGCCAGCGCCAGCGACGCAAAGGCCTGGTGGCATTCGGACCAGTACAGCTTGGTGAGCGAGCCGCGCGCACCAATGGGCTCACCGGCCTGCAGCTGCTCCACACTGCGCTCGACCAGGCCCTTGAGGCCATCGATCTGGCTGACCACCTGGCCGATGGCCTGGCGCAGGCCCGGCTCTTGCAAGCGGGCGCGCAGCGCTGGCTCGGACTGGTAGGCACGCACCAGCTGGCGCAGCTCGCACTCAAAGCGCCAGGCACGGTACATGCGGTTGGTGGCGCGCTCGATCGACAGCACGCGGATGGCCGCACTCCAGCCTTCGTCGGCAGCGCCCAGGCGGGCCGAATCGGGCACGCGCACCTGGTCAAAAAACACCTCGGCAAAGGACTGCTTGTTGTCGATGGAGCGGATCGGCACCACGCGGATGCCGGGCGTATCCATCGGCACCGCAAACATCAGCAGGCCCCGGTGCTTGTCGGCCACCGTGCCGGTGCGGGTCAGCAGCAGGCAGTAATGGGCCTTGGCCGCGCCGCTGGTCCAGATCTTCTGGCCCTGGATGAGCCAGTCATCGCCATCGGGCGTGGCCTTGGTGCGCAGCCGCGCGAGGTCCGACCCGGCCTCGGGCTCGGAAAAGCCCTGGCACCAGTACTCGCGCATCTCCAAAATGGCGGGCAGAAAGGCCTGCTTTTGCGCCTCGGTGCCCACGGCCATGATGATGGGGCCGGCCAGCTCCTTACCAATTGAGCTGACGCTCTCGGGCATGGCCAGCGCGCCCACTTCCTTGTTCACCGCCAGGTGCTCGCGCAGGCTCAGGCCATGGCCGCCGTACGCGGTCGGCCAGGTCATGCCGGCCAGGCCCGCCTGGTACATGCGCGCTTCCCAGTCACGGCACTCGTCCAGGCTGGGCGTGCGGTAGTCCACGCTGTCGGCGCGCATGTGGGCAGGCAAATGGCTGTGCAGCCAGTCACGCGCATATTGCCGGTAGGCACCCGGGCCCGATGCGGCATCGGGGCGGGCGAAATTCTCTTCCTGTTTCATCGCATAGTTCCGATCAAAGTCTGCATGGCGCTGCGCATCAGGCCTGCGGCGGGGCCGCCACCATCAGCGCATCGACCGCAATCACGCCCTCGCCAGCGGGCTGGACCAGCACCGGGTTCAGATCGATCTCCGCGATCTCGCCGGCATAGGCCAGCGCCAGCTCCGACAGGCGCGCCACCGTGGCGGCCATGGCCTGCACATCGGCAGCGGGCTGGCCGCGCACCCCTTGCAGCAGCGGGTAGAGCTTGAGCGACGCAATCATCTGCAGCGCCTCGGCCTGCGTCACCGGCGCCACCTGCACCGCCACGTCTTTCAGCACCTCGGCATAGATGCCGCCCATGCCCACCATCACCACCGGGCCAAAGGCTGCGTCGTGTGAGACGCCGGTGATCATCTCCACGCCGCCGCCCACCATCGGCGCCACCAGCACGCCATCGATCTGCGCCTGCGGCGCGCGCTCGGCCACCCGCGCCAGCAGCTGTGCATGGGCCGTGCGGGCCTGCGCGGCGCTGCGGATGTTGAGCTCGACGCCACCGACCTCGGTCTTGTGGGCAATGTCGGGCGAGACGATCTTGAACACCACCGGGAAGCCAATCTGCTCGGCCGCCGCCACCGCCGCATCGGCGGACTGCACCACCTGCTCCTGCGTCACCGGCACACCGGCCCGCGCCAAAAAGGCCTTGGCATGGAACTCGTTGCGGAAGACCTGGGCATCGAGCGCCTCCCAGTGCTGCGCGGCAGCGGGCACGGTTGGCGGCTGGCCCAGCGTCTGGCCCAGGCGCACCAGTCCGGCCAGCCCCCGGGCTGCCGCATCAATGGTCCGGAAGATCGCAATGCCCGCGTTGGCAATGCGCTCGGTCACCTCGGCCGGGCCCTGGCCAATCAGCACAATCAGGCGCTCGGGGTAGTCGCGCCGGATCTGCGCCAAGGCCTCCTGGTACACACCGCTCAAACGCGGGTTGTGCAAGGACAGCGACAGCAGCAGCACCAGGGTGCTGCGCGATGCGTCTTCCAGCAAGGCCGTGAGCAGCTTGTACAAAATATCGGGCCGGCTGGACATCTGCGCTGTCGCATCGACCGGGTTGCGGGTGCCGGCCACCGGCACCGCTTCCTGGATACGGGCGCGGGTGGCGTCCGACAGCTCGGGCAGGTCCAGGCCCGCCTGCACCATCGCATCGGCCATCATCACGCCAAAGCCGCCCGATGCCGCCACCAGGGTCACGCCCCGGTTGCGCGGCAGCAGCGCGTGGGGCAGCACCGACAGCGCGGCCGTCAGCTCCACCATGTCTTCGATGGACTGCACTGTCAGTGCCCCCGCGCGGGTCAGTGCCGCTTCGATCACCGCGTTCGACCCCGTCAGCGCACCGGTGTGCGAGGCCGCAGCCGCCTGGCCCTGCTCGGTCGCGCCAATCTTGAGCACCACCACTACCTTGCCGGCGGCGCGGGCTGCTTCCAATGCCTGCAGCAGCTTGCTGCCATCGCGGCAGGTTTCCATGCAGCACAGGATGATGCGGGTCTGGCGGTCGCCGGCCAGCGCGGCAATGCCGTCGGCAATGTCCACATCGGCCTCGTTGCCGGTCGCCATAAAGCGGCTGATGCCCATGCCCCGGCGCACCACCGACTGCATCGTGAAGCTGCCCAGGTTGCCCGACTGCGAGACGATGCCAACATGGCCGGCGGCCGGCAGCTTCTCTTCCAGCGCCACCGAGAAGGAGCCAATCACCCGTTCCTCGATGCCCACTGCGCCCAGGCAGTTGGGCCCCAGCACGCGGATCTGGCGCTCCCGCGCAATCTGGCTCAGCTGCCGCTGCAGCGCAGCGCCCTCCTCGCCCGCCTCTATGAATCCGGACGACAGCACAATCGCTGCCTGCACCCCTTTGTCGGCGCATTCGCGCAGCGCAGCGGGCGCCATCGCTGCCGGCACCGCGATGATAGCCAGCTCCGGCACCTGCGGCACATCGCGCACGCTGGTGTAAGCGGGCAGCGACTGGATGCTGCCGCCCTTGGGGTTGATGGGGTACACCGCGCCGGCAAAGCCATGCTTTTGGAGCAGGTGTACCGGCCGCCCACCAATCTTGGTGGGATCGTCAGAGGCCCCAATGATGGCAATCGCGCGCGCATTGAAAAACGGATCAAGACCTGCACCGGGCTGCAGGCGGGTAGTCTGCAGCATGCTCAGCGTCCTTTGAAAACAGGGGCGCGCTTTTCCAGGAAAGCCATGCGCGCTTCCTTGGCGTCTTCGGTCTTGGCCAGCGCCATCGTGAACTCTTGCTCAAAGCGGTAGGCGTCACGCTGGGGCATCAGGTCCACCATATTGGCCGCGCGCTTGGCGTAGATCACGGCCAGCGGTGCCTTGGATGCAATCTCGCGTGCCATCTCCATGGCCTTGGGCAGCAGGGCCTCAGGCGCCAGCACTTCTTCGACCACATTGCGCTGCAGCATCTCCTGGGCCGTCAGGCGCTGGCCGGTAAAGAACATGCGGCGCATGGTCGAGCGACCCAGCAAGGTCTTGAGCATCGAGGCCCCGCCGGCCAGGCCCACATTGATCTCGGGCATGCCAAAGGTGGCGTTCGACGAGGCATAGAGAATGTCGCAGGCCGCAGCCAGGCCCATGCCTGCCCCCAGGGCCGTGCCGTTCACCGCAGCAATCACCGGCTTGGCGCATTCCTTGATCGCATTGCCGGTTTCGCGGGTGACGCGGTTGTGCTCCAGAAAATCCCCGGCCACCTCGGCATTGGGCCGGTCCTTCAGATCGGCGCCAGCGCAGAACACCGAGCCGGAACCCGTCAGCACCGCGCAGCGCACATCGTCGCGCTCGGAGATCGCATCAAAAATGGCCACCAGCTCGCGCCGCATCGCACGGTTGAGGGCATTGACGGGTGGGCGGTTCAAGGTCACCAGGGCCACGCCATCGGCGACTTCCAGCAAAACGGAGGGCTCAGACATGGCGGCCTCCCCGGGTGTGGGCCGCTACGGCGGTAGCCAGGGGATGGATGGCGGCGCAGGGCGCAGCCTGCGCAATAGGCGCTATCACTTGCATGTTGTCTCCTTGGATCTTGGCCGCTCATGGCGAGCGCCTGTTTCGAATCTGTGTTTGATTCTAGGAAGGAACCCTGCAAATGATTTCCCCCCGATTGGTTGAATCTGTTCTGCGTTCCCCGGGGTAGTGGCGCCGTGGGGCAACCCTATGATGGACAGCAACCTACGTGCAGCGCGGCTCCATCCCAGGAGCCCCAACCTCAAGCCCCCCATGCATATCGAGCCCCTGACCCCGCAACGCCTGGCCCTGGGTGAATGCCCCCACTGGGATGCCGCCACCGGCCAGCTCTGGGCCATGGACTGCCGGCGCGGCCATTTGCTGCGCATCGACCCGGAAAGCGGCCGGACCGAGCAGTACCTGCTGCCAGCACCCACCGGCTCCTTCGCGCTGAATGCCGATGGCAGGATCGTCATCGCGCTGAAGGAGGCGCTGGGCCTGTATGACCCTGCCAGCCGCCAGTTGCAGACCCTCGCCGAGCTGGACGAGCACCTGCCCCATCTGCGCCTGAACGATGGCTGCGCGCTGCCCGATGGCCGCTTTCTGGTCGGCAGCATGCATCTGCATCTGGAAGCAGGCGAAGCACCCAGGGGCGGCATCTATGTATTGGAGCGGGATGGCCAGTTGGCACGCATAGGCCCGGCCCTTAAAACCGCCAATGGCCCGCTGATCCACCCCCAAAGCGGCCGCCTCTTTATCGCCGACAGCGCCGCGCAAAGCATTTATTCCTTTGATATCAGCAGCGGGCGAGCACAAGACCAGCAGCTGTTCGTCAGCACCCAGGCCCAGCAATCCGCCCCCGACGGCTGCTGCTGGGACAGCGAGGGAGGCCTCTGGACCGCCCTGGTACGTACCGGCCAAGTCGCCCGCTACGATGCCCAAGGGGCGCTGAGCCAGTTGATCCGCCTGCCTGTGGCCCACCCCAGCGCGCTCTGCTTTGGCGGGCCGGATCTGGCGGACCTGTATGTCACCAGCATCTCGGACAGCGGCCGCCTGCGCGCCAGCGGCCCGCTGGACGGTGCCATTCTGCGCATCACCGGGCTGGGGTACCGGGGGTTGGCCAAGCCCCAGGCGCGCATCCTTATTCCCGACTAGTCACTTGGGCAGCGCAAAGCGCTGCGCCTCCCCCGCCACCTGGCTGGCGACAAAATCCAGAAACAGCTTGACCTTGGCCGGGATAATCGCCGAATCGACAATCGTCGCAAACATGCCTTCTTCGAACGTGGTATTGCTCACCACATAATCTGGCAAGAGCCGCACCAGATTGCCCGCCGCCAAATCGGGATAGACCGTGTAATCATCGAGCAGTGCAATACCCTCACCCAATTTGGCCAGTTCCAACAAGGCAATGCCATTGTTGGTCAAATGACGCGGAGAAAATCGAATATCTTCAACCCCTGCATCATTCTTGAAATGCCAGATATGGTCTTTACCGGGCAAATAATAGGCCAGGCATTGGGCCTGCAATAAATCAGCGGGTTGATGTATCGCAGGCATTTTCTCGGCATAAGCGGGTGACGCCACCAAATAGCGCTGGCTGTGGAACAGCATGCGCCGTTTGACCCCCGCCTCGACCGGCGGCGATATTCTGAAATCAATATCGATATTGTTCTTGACCAGGTCCACCTTGGTCTCGGACAGCAGCAGCTCCACCAGGATCTCCGGGTGGGCCTGGCGGAAGCGGGCGATCAGGCCGGGCAGCACGCGCTGGCCGAACATCGTGCGGGCATGCACGCGCAGGCGCCCCTGCGGGGCAGAGCTGATGGCGGTGATGCTGGTGTGCGCCTGATTGATGGTCCAGAGAATGCCCTCCAGCTGGGCCGCATACTCCTGGCCCGATTCGGTCAGCGACACCTGGCGCGTGGAGCGCAGCAAGAGCTTGACCTGCAGCCCGTCTTCAAACTCGGTGATCATTCTCGACACGGCGGTGGCCGAGATGCCAAACAGCCGCGCCGTCTCTGAAAAACTGCGGGTCTGCGACACCGACAGGAACAGCTCCATCGCTCTCAGACGGTCCATGATTCCTCCAGATTGCGCAGTACTGAATCTCGAATTTCACGCATACAGATCTCCTGACCCCACCCCTAGAATGATTCCATATTGCCCATCATCAAGGAGACATCATGGAATTTGGCGTATTCATTCTGGCGCAGCAGCGCGGCTACCACCAGCGCTCTCAGGACGTTATCAACAACTCCATCGAACAGACCGTGGTGGCAGAGCAAGCGGGTTTCAATACCGCCTGGTATGCCGAACACCATTTCAACAATTATTCACTGTCGCCATCGCCATTAATGACCGTGGCCCATGCCGCAGCCAAAACCAAAACCATTCGCCTGGGCACGGCGGTGTGCATTTTGCCACTCTACCACCCCGCCCGCTTCCTGGCCGAGGTCGGCTTTGTCGACACCGTGTCCAATGGGCGACTCGAACTGGGCGTGGGCTCGGGCTACCAGCAATTTGAATTTGAACGCTTTGGCGTCGAGATCGCCAATTCCGGTGCGATCTTCAATGAGTTTCTCGACATTATTCCCAAGGCCCTGACCCAGAAAATATTCGAATACCAGGGCGAATTCCTGAATATCCCCCCCAGCTCCATCGCGGTGCGCTGCGTGCAAGACCCGATGCCGCCGCTCTGGGTCACCTCGGGCAACCCGGTCACCCTGGGCCGGGGCGTGCGCGAAGGCCACAACCTGTTTGTCACCGCCCTGCTCAACGGCAACGAAGCGATTGTCGGCCTGCGCAGCAAGCTGGAGAACATTGCCACGGCCGAAGGCAAGGACCTGGACAGTGATGTGAAGTTCGGCTTTCTGCGCTGCGGCTATGCCTCGGACAATGCATCGGAAATCAATGCCTACCTGGACTGCGCCCGCTTTCAGCGCCGCATCTCGGAAAGCCTCAAGTTCCGCCGCGCCCAGTCCGAAGACGGCTACATGGTCAAGGAAGTGCCGACCGAGACCGACCCGACCTTCGAGCAGCTGCGCAAGAACCTGCCCGTCGGCTCGGTCAACGAAGTGATCGACAAGCTGCTCGAGGAGATCAGCATCCTCAAGCCCAAGCACATTGCGCTGCAAACCCAGCTGGGCGACTTTGACCAAAAGACCATGCTCAAGCAGATCGAGCTGTGGGGCGACAAGATCATTCCCGCCGTGAAAAAAGAAGTGGGCCAGGCCGTAGCGCTGGCGTAAAGGAGACAGGGCCATGCGCGTTCACCTCAGCAACTGCGGCTCCATCAGCCTGATGGATGCCCACAATTTTCGGGCACTCGATGTGCTGATCGAGCCCCAGCCCGAGCCCCAGCTCGCGCAGGCCCTGACCCGCATCGGCACGCGCGACGGCGACAGCCATGTCTGGCTCTTCCCCCAGGTGCTGCGCTTTCTGGCCTGCCAGGCCGCAGACAGCGAATGGGACACGGGCTTTTCCGCCATGCTGGCCTATGCGCAGCAGCACGGCTGGGTCAATACCCAAGGCCAGGTGCGCGCGCACATCACCTTGGCTGCGGAAGACCAGGTCGTCTCGGTGGCCGACTTCAAGGCCGCGATGCGCGCCCTGCCCGCCGGCATCAGCGCCGTGACCACCGGCCAGGGCAAGGATGTTGCCGGCATGATCGTCTCCAGCCTCACCTCCATCTCGGCCGAGCCGCCGATGGTCGGCTTTTTTGCGCACAGCGCCTCGTCAATGGGCGATACCTTGCTGCAAACGGGCAAGTTTGTGGCCAATGTGCTGGGTGAGGAACACAGCCAGATCATCGCCAGCTTTCTGAGCCAGCCGCAGGGCGAGGCCCGCTTCAAGGAAGGCCGCTGGCACAGCAGCGAGCACCAGCTGCCCGTGCTGAGCGACGCGCTGGCCAGCATGGAATGCGACATCGTCTGCACCCACACCCTGGGCACGCACAAGCTGGTGGTCGGCAAGATCCGCAAGTCCTCCTGCAACAGCGCCAGCCCCGTGGTCAACTTCAACGCCAGCACCCACAAGCTGGTGCCCTTGGCCGCCTGATCGCAGACCAGAAAGGGGCTTGAAAGCATGGACTGGTTGCAACTGGACCAACGCATCTGCGTCGTCACCGGCGGCGCCAAGGGACTGGGCGCCGGCATCGTGCAAGCGCTGCTGGCGAGCGGCTGCCGCGTGGCTGTGCTCGACCACGACAGCGACGCGCTGGCACAGCTCGCCGCCACCCAACCCGATGACCAGCGCCTGCTGCCCATCCGCGCCGATGTCTCATCGCCCGCTGCGGTAGAGGCTGCGTTTCAAACACTGCAACAGCACTGGGGCGCCGGCCCCAGCGTGCTGGTCAACAACGCCGCCATCACCAGCGCCGCGCCACTGGCCGAGTTGGATCCTGGCATCTGGGAGCGCCAGTTGCAGATCAACCTGGGCGGCTACCTGCGCATGGGCCAGGCCTTCTACCGCCATTCCGACGCCAGCCTGCCGCGCGCCATTGTCAACATCGCCTCGATCTCCGCCCAGAACGCCCAGCCCCTGAGCGGCGGCTACAGCATGAGCAAGGCCGGCATCCGCATGCTGACTGCGCAAATGTGCCTGGAATGGGGCCCCGCCGGCATCCGCTGCAACACCGTCAGCCCCGGCCTGTTTGTGACCCCGCTGAGCGAGCGCTTCTACCGCAACCCGGACGACCGCGCCCGCCGCGAACAGGTCGTCCCGCTGCGCCGCATCGGCCAGATCGAAGAACTCGCCCAGGCGGTGGTCTTCCTCGCCAGCCCCCGGGCCAGCTATGTCCATGGCGCGGATCTGGTGGTCGATGGCGGCTTCAGCCATTCGCTGATGACGCATATTCCTCGGGCTTATGGGCAGGGGGAGCTGGATGCGGGGAAAGCGCAGCCTGGCTTGGTGCAAGCCACCAATCCAGGCGTCCGCAACATGTGAGACCCGTTCAGGGCAGTGGATCGCCCGCGCCCACCCGGTCCACAATCAAGCGGTAGTGCTCAGGCCTGCGGTGCTTGGCGAAATTGAAGACATGCTGGCGGAAATGCTCACCCAGCGACAGATCGGCGCTGACGCAAATGACTTCATCGTCCTCGGTCAGCGTGCGCGCCACTATCTCTCCGGTGGGCGCAACAATCACGGAGCTGCCAATCATGTGGTGGCCATCTTCGGAGCCGCATTTGGCCGCCGCCGCCACCCAGATTCCATTTTGGTAGGCATTGGCCTGCAATGAGATCAGGTGGGTGGTCGTGCGCAGATGCACCGGCTCATTCCAATGGATATTGAGCGACGGCGTGTTGTAACCCAGCATGACCACCTCGGCACTTTGCAAGGCCATCACGCGGTAGGTTTCCGGCCAGCGGCGGTCGTTGCACAGGCACATGCCGTATTTGACAGCGCCTGAATCGAACACCCTGAACCCCAGGTTGCCGACATCGAAATACTTTTTCTCCAGATGCTGGAATGGCGCCTCCGGCTTGTGCTCCATATGGCCTGGCAAATGGATCTTGCGGTACTTGCCGGTGATTTCTCCCTTCCGGTTGACCAGTACTGCTGTGTTGTAGGGTCGCCCGTCTTCCGCCAATTCCGCATAGCCCAGATAGAAGCCCACGCCCAACTCACGGGCGGCATCAAACAGCGGCTGTACCTCCGCGTTGGGCATCTGCGCTTCGAAGAATCTCGCTTGTGCATCCGCTTCTTCCATCCAGTAACGCGGGAAGAACGTCGTCAGTGCCAACTCCGGAAAAACGACCATCTCAGCGCCCCGGGCCTTGGCCTCACGCAGCATGGCCACCAAGCGCCGGACCACCGAGCCCCGGCTATCCGATAAATGAACAGGCCCCATCTGGGCCACGGCCAAACCAAGTTTTCGTGTTGTCATTTCCCGCACTCCTTTTGCGTTGTCTGCTGAGGCTCTGCCCGGCGCAGCACTTGCCCTGGCCGCGTGCCGGTAGGCTGGTGGCCATCCCACACCTGCTGCCCATTGACCCAGACTTGTTCGATTCCCTCGCTGGCCTGCACTGGCTCCTCAAACGTGGCCTTGTCCGAAACCCGTTGGGGGTCAAACACCACCAGGTCGGCAAAGCAGCCGGGCTCCAAACGCCCACGCTGCTCCAGCCCATACTGCTGCGCAGCCAGCCCCGTCATCCGGTGGATGCCTTCTTCCAGCGACAGCAAGCCGCATTCACGCACCATGCGCCGCAGCACGCGTGTGAAGGTGCCCCACTGGCGTGGATGGGGGTGTGGATCAAAAGGCAGGCCATCGGACCCCACCATCGTCAAAGGAAACGCAAAAATGCGGTCCACATCGTGCTGATCCATCAAGAAGTAGATGGCGCCGGCCGGTGACAGGCGCGCCAACAGCGCTTCATCGTCCAGGCCCCATTGCTGCTGCAGGTCGGCAAAATCCCGTCCTTTGGCTTCTGGGCAAGCGCTGGACCAGGTGATCATGGTGCGGCTTGCCAGGCGAACCCGGTCGAGCCGCAGCATGGTGGACGTGGCGGGATAAGGGTGGCAGTCCACACAAACGGGCTGCTTGCTGCTGGCCTCCCGGATCAGCGCCAGCGTCTCTTCCGAGCGACCATGGTTGCGCTCGCCAGCGAGCTTGTGGTGGGAGAAAACCACCCGGCAGTCTGCGTCGCGCCCCACGGCCAATGCCTCTTGCATCGCCGGGACAATGTCATCGGCCTCATCCCGCAGATGGGTGGCATACACGGCCTGGCGGCCGCGCAGTGGCTTGCAGACTTCGAGCAGCTCTCGGGTCGAGGCATGGCGTGCAGGCGGGTAGAAGGTGCCGGTCGAGATGCCGAAGGCCCCTTCGTCCAGAGCCTCGGTCAGCAAATCCCGCATCTGCGCGCACTCGTCATCGGTGGCTTCGCGCTGGTGGTCCGCCATCACCTTGACGCGCAAGGTGGTATGGCCCACCAGCGGGATGACATTGACCGCCGCTGGCTGCGCCTGCAAGGCTTGCAGCCACTCGCCAAATCGCCCAAAGCGAAACAACTCGGGCGGCCCCAGCAGATCCAGGGGCTGCGGCAGGTTTTGCTGCACCAGCGGCGCCAGACTGATGCCGCAGTTGCCGGTAACCACCGTGGTTATACCCTGGGAGACTTTGGGCACCATATCGCGGTGCACCAGCAGGTAGCCATCGTCATGGGTGTGCGAATCGATAAAGCCCGGTGCAAGGGCCAGACCCTGCAGGTCGATGACGGTATCACCGGCCTGCGCCTGCACCACGCCCACCTGGGCAATCCGCTCGCCCTCCACCGCCACATCGCCGCTATAAGCCCGCTTGCCAGAGCCGTCGATCAGCATCGCATTCTTGAATATCAGCACTTTCGTCTTCTCTTTCCGGGGCTGATCAGTTGAGCTTTGCGATCTTGCTGGACTGGATGATCTCGGTCCATTTTTTCGTCTCACGGGCAATCAATTGCTTGAAATCCTCCGGCGTGCCGCCCACCGGCTGGGCGCCCAGGCCTTGAAGACTTTCGCGCACGTTAGGCATCTTCAGCACCTTGTCCAGATCGGCCGCCAGTGCCTTGGCCTGCTCAGGCGTCATCTTGCGATTGCCCACCACACCGCCCCAGGAGACGATCTCATAGCCCTTGACACCCGCCTCGTCCATGGTCGGCACATCGGGCAACTGCTCGATCCGCTTGTCCAGCTGGGTCACGGCCAGCGCACGCACCTTGCCCGACTTGATAAGCGGCACCGCTTCGGAGCTGTTGATGAACATATAGTCCAAGCGCCCGCCCATCAGGTCCTGCAACGCGGCCGGCCCGCCCTGGTAGGGAACGAAAACGGTGTCGAGCTTTTCCAGATGGTTGAGCAGCTCCCCACTCATATGGCCGGTGGTGCCGACGCCCGAAGCCCCATAGGACAGCTTGCCGGGGTTCTTGCGCGCTTGGGCCAGCAAGTCCTGCACGGATTGGACGCTGGATGCCACCGGAACGATCAGCACGTTGTAGAGGTTGAACAGGTGCGAGACCGGAACCAGGTCCTTGTCCACGTCGTAAGGCAGGGTAGAGAACAGCGCGCGATTGACCGCCAGGGTGTTGATATTTCCATAGCCCACGGTGAGCTCGTTGCCCCTGATCACCTGCACCACACCGATATTGCCTGCTGCTCCGGGCTTGTTTTCTACAATCACCGGACGGTGGGCGTTCAGCGACCATTGGTTGGTAATGATGCGGCTGAGCACGTCCGGAGATCCGCCGGCCGCAGATGGCACGACAAAGCTGATCGGCTGGCTGGCGTTGCCCTGGGCAGCCGCGGGGCCCGGCTGGGCGGCCAGCATAGCAAGGGGCAACAGGAGGGCAAAACGGTTCAGAAGACGGCGATTCATGGCTTGGCTCTTTCATGGGTCTGAATATTGCTTGCAGCGTAAAGGACAAGCCGAACTCACCCAAATTGAAAAATGTCGGTGCATTCACAAACAAAGTTATATCGACCAGGGGTTAACACCACATGCCAAGCCACTCGCCTGAAACCAGCAGCCACGCCATTCACCCCCGCGTACTGAACATGCGGCAGCTGGAGGTGTTCCATGCCATCATGACCACCGGCACCATCAGCGGCGCGGCCTTGGCCTTGCATGTATCGCAGCCGGCGCTGAGCCGGGCACTGGCGCACTGCGAAGCCCGCCTGGGCTATTTGTTGTTTGAGCGGCTGGGCAGAAGGCTGCAGCCCACGCCCGAAGCCCAGCGCCTGCACGAAGAGGCGCGCGACGTGTACCGAGGCCTCGACCGGCTCAACACCCTGGCCCAGCGCATCGGCCATGCGGGCGTGGACACCTTGCACCTGGCCTGCAGTGCCACGTTTGCCAACACCTTGATTCCGCAGGCACTGCAGCAACTGATGCGCTACAGCCCGCAATTGCGCGTCGACTTTCGCACGGCGACCTATGACGAGTTGCCAGAGTACCTGCTGTCGGGTCAAGCCGATGTGGGCGTTTCTTTGGTGGAATCGAACCACCCGGGCTTGAAATCACGCTTGCTGGGCCGCCAGCGCCTGCTGTGCGTACTGCCCCCACAGCATCCGCTGGCGGACCAGGCCGTGGTGGATCCGCTTGCGCTGTGCGACACCGCATGGATCGGCTACCCGCCGGACACCCCGCTGGGACGCCTATGCGCCTCGGCGCTGGCGATGGATGCCAGCTCGGCGAGCATTCAGGTGCGCTCGCCGGCCATTGCCCTCAGTTGCGTTCAGACGGGCTTGGGCGCTGCCATTGTGGATGCCTCATGCATCCGGCATATCCCCCGCGATGACATCGTCGTCAGGCCATTGGCAACAGAGGTGTATTCCAGCATCTGGACGATAACGTCTGCGCGGCAGCCATGCCCGGCAACGGGCCAGCAATTCATCGATGCACTGCATGCGGTACTGAAACAGCTCAGTGCTGCCGAGCCCCAGCCGCCAGCCAGCAAAACTAGCGGCGCCGCCTAAGAACCTGTTCAAAGCATGCGGTGCCCGGCCCCGACCCAGCGATCAGCGGGGATGGACGGATGGCGGCCCATCAGGAAAACGTCAAATCCAAGCCCATGGTCCTGACCAAGGTAAAGGTCAGCAGCCCCAGCAGCAGTAGCGCCGCCAAAAAAATCGCCGCCACCTTGCCGCCTGCGCGCAGCACGGCGCGGGGGTCGCCACCCTTTTTGCCCTGGTCGTAATGCCATTTGATGGCAAAGAACATGCAGGTGCTGAACATGCCCAGCTTGAAGATCACGAAGACTACGGGGATCCAATCGATCATTTTGCAAATTTCCAGCCAATGACTTGGCACTGTCCGAGCCCCAGCAAGGCATGAGGCCGCAACGCCAGCGATTGCCATACAAGCATGGGCCGCTCTGCGTTCTGGTGCATAGTACGCAAAAGCAATTTCCATACATGCGGACAAATTGTCCCAGGGGCCGTCTGCAAAACCCTTGCCCAATGGGATGGAGCGGATCGCCCAAGTTGGCGTCCAGACCAAGGCAGTGCGTTTTGCAGAGGCCCCCTCGGCCCATCCATACATCCTCAGATACAAGCATGCAAGAAGACGACGCCCTCCCCTGGTTGCCGCGACTGAGCGCGCGGGGCGGGCCGCGCTTTTTGCAGATTGCCGATGCCTTGCAAGCGGCCGTGGCCGATGGGCTGCTGAAACCCGGCGACCGCCTGCCGCCGCAGCGCCATCTGGCGGCCTTGCTGGACGTAGACCTGACGACCGTCACCCGTGCCTACGACGAAGCCAGGCGTCGCCATCTGCTCGAAGGTCGTGGCGCGCGGGGCACCTATGTGGCAGCGCCCAAGGTGGCGCTGACGGCGGTGCTCGACCTGGGCATGAACACCCCGCCGCCGCCGGCGGGCCTGGATTTTGACGATCTGCTCAAGCAAGGCCTGTCGCAGGTCTTGATGGGCGCGGATGCTGCCCTGCTGATGACCTACCACCTGGGCGGCGGCAGCGATGTGGACCGCCAGGCCGGCGCCCAATGGCTCAAGCCCATGTTGGGGCCGGTCGATGCCGAGCAGTTGGTTGTCTGCCCGGGCGCGCAGGCGGCGATTGCCGCCTCCCTCCTGGCGCTGACTGAGCCGGGCGATGTGATCCTGGCCGAGCCGATGGGCTACCCCGGCCTGCGCGCGGCAGCGACGCAATTGGGCCGGCAGATCATCACCGTGTCCGCCGACCAGCATGGCATGCGGCCCGAGAGCCTGGAGCAGGCCTGCCGCCAGCAGCAGCCGGCGCTGCTCTACCTCAACCCCACCTTGCAGAACCCGACCGCCATCACCATGCCGCTTGCCCGGCGCCAGGCGCTGCTTGCCATCGCGCAGCGCTGCAAGGTCCGCATCGTGGAAGACGACCCCTACTGGCTGCTGGCCGAAGCACCACCGCCACCGCTGGCCAGCCTGGCACCCGAGCAGGTGCTGTATATCTCCACCCTGTCCAAATGCCTGACCCCAGGCTTGCGCGTGGCCTTTGTGCTGGTGCGCGATCCCGCACTGCGCGAGCGCTTTCTGGCCGCCCTGCGCGCCTTTGCGCTGATGGTCTCGCCGCTGTCTGCCGCGCTGGCCACGCAGTGGATTTTGGGCGGCTCGGCCTATGGGCTGATGGAAGGCGTGCGCAAGGAGGCCCGCTTGCGCCACCGCATGGCGCGCGATCTGCTGGCGGGCCGCTACAGCGGCGAGGGCGATGGCCTGCATGTCTGGCTGGAACTTCCGGGGTATTGGAGTCCCGCCCAACTCGCACAAGCCGCCCAGCGCGAGGGCATCGCCGTCACCCCGGCCGAGGCCTTTGCCAGCGGCGCGGCAGACACTGCCCAGATCAATGCCATCCGCATCTCGCTGGGCAGCATCAAGGACCGGGGGCGCTTGCAGGCGGGGCTGCAGCGCTTGTCGGCGCTGCTGGCGCGGCGGCCGGATGCGTTCACGGCTGCCGTGGTTTGACGACCGCCTTACCCAAGGACCCAGCCCATGCCCGCACCAGAAGACGACCGCGATCTGCTTGAGCACTACGTCGAGGCCTCCGCACCTTTTCTTGCACGCCACCCACAGCTGCTTGCTCCCAGTGAGATGCTGGACCAAACCGCGCAATTCGCCTACCACCCGCTGGTCCAACAGTTGGGCTGCTATGTGCTCAATGATGCAGACACCAGCGACCACTACCTTCTGGCCACCCGCTCGCCGCTCGCGGGCTGTGTGCTGTTCCTCAGCCACGATGGCGATACGCGCGCCGTTTTCGATTCGGCAACCAGCTTTTTGGTGGCGCTGCAGCAGGCGCAAGCCAGTGGCCAGGAAGTCTCCGATCTGCATCCCGCGCTATCCCCTCTGGCCCAGAACCAAGCTGCATTGGGTGCGTTCATGCACCAGCTGCTGGATGACCAGACATGGAATGAGGTGGTGCTCGCACTGATTCCTTCGCTCAACCTGGAAGACAAGGACCTGTTGCACAGACTGGTGGCCGATGACGACTTCTTTCTCGGCGAGGCCGTCGCTATGGCCATCGAAAAGCGCCCTGACCAAGCACTGCTAACCATGGCCCAGCTGGCCGCAGCGCATGCACATCCACAGGTTGCTCGGGCGGGAAAGCTTGCCGTTCAACGGATCCATCAGCTGGTCTAGGCTGCAGATACCACCCCGCCCGCCGCCTTATAAAAAATGGCAGTGTGAAGGGCTGAGGCACTCCAAATAGTCGCCGATACCTACCGCCAAAAGAAGGGCCTGTGCCTTCAGGCGGCGGCCAATTCCGACGCCTTGATATCCGCGATCGGCCCCAGAATGCTTCGGTCAAACGCCTTCATTGGCAGGCCTTGCTCAAGCTTGCGGGGCCAATCCGGGTTGCTGAGCGCGCCGCGCCCCAAAGCGATCAGGTCGGCGCCGTGGGCCAGCAGCTGCAGCGCGCGGTCGGCATCATGCAAACCGCCATTGGCGATGATGGTCAAGCCCGGCGCAAACCGGCGGGCCAGCTGAACCAAGCTCGGGCCTTCCGCGCCAAACGCGGGCTGCCAGGCTTCAAACTCGGTGAGATGGATGTAGTCCACGCCCGCATCCGCCAACGTGCCAAAGATGGTCTCAGCGCCTTGCTCGCCTTCGGCCCATTTATGGCCGAAGTCATTCACCTTGCCCTGGGACACGCGAATGCCCACCGGCACATCGGCACCGACTGCCGCGCGCACCGCCTGGATCGTGGCAACAGCAGCCTCCAGGCGCTGAGGCAATGCGCCACCCCAGCGGTCCGTGCGCAGATTGGTATGCGCTGTCAGGAACTGGTCCAGCAGATAGCCGTTGGCCCCGTGGATCTCGACGCCATCAAATCCTGCGAGGCCCACGGCACGGGCCGCCGCACTGCCAAAGTGGGCCACCACATCGGCCATCTCTTCTTGCGTTATGGCGCGCGGGATGGGGTACGCCCCTTCGCCCCGGTAAAACGGCATCTGCAGGCCGCGAGGCGGTACCGCAGACGGTGCAATCGTCTGCCCCGGCCGGTAGCGGTTGAACTGCGACAGCGCCCCGGCATGCTGCAGCTGCGCGATGGACCGCGTGCCGGAGGCCTGTAGTTGGGCGGTCAGCGGGCGCCAAGCCTGGGCCTGGTCATCGCTGGCCATGCCGGGCTGGTTTTCGTAGGTTTGCGACCAGGCCTCGTCGATAAAGCTGCCTTCGGTAATCACCAGCCCAAAACCACCTTGCGCAAAGCGCTGGTAGTAGCGCTGCATGGTGGCAGTCGGCAGCCCGTCGGGCGTTGCGGTCACGCGCGTCATCGGCGCCACCGCCAGGCGGTTGCGCAGGCTCAGCTGCTTCAGATCAAATGGCGTTTGCAGGGGCGAAGTATCCAGATTCACAAGATGTCTCATTAGTTGAAAATAACAATAACTAATCTAATGGCCTTCCCTGCCAAGCGGTAGTGGCACAAAATGGGATGCCTCAATATCAAAAATCGTTATGGATACCGATTCTGTGGCCGTCTTTGTAGCGGCCAGCACCGTGGGTAGCCTGGCAGGCGCATCGCGCCAGCTCGGCCTGACACCGATGGCCGCGTCGCGCCACCTGGCGGCGCTAGAGCGTTCGCTGGGCACGCGGCTGATGCACCGCAGCACCCGCGCCGTCACCCTTACCGCTGAAGGTGAGGAGTTTCTGCCCCTGGCCCGCACCATCCTCGATGCCGTCGGCGAAGCAGCCAGCACCCTGGCGCCTGCCGCACAAGGGGCCCATGGCCTGCTGCGTGTCACAACGCCCGGCGCATTTGGTCGGCGCATCCTGCTACCCGTGGCCGAGCAGCTCATGCAGGCCAACCCTGCACTGCGCGTTGATCTGCAGTTCGATGACAAGGTGACCGATATCACCGCCGCAGGCATGGACCTGGCCATCCGCATCGCGCCGCCCAGCGCATCAGACCTGGTTGCGCAAGAGCTGGCCCCCAACCCCAGGGTGCTCTGTGCCAGCCCCGCCTACCTGGCGCAGGCCCCCGCGCTGCACAGCTTGAAGGATCTCGACCACCATGCCTGCATCAAGCTCAGCAGCATGCCCAGTTGGCCGTTTCTGGTCGATAGCCAGGAGCGGCAGCTTAGGGTCAACGGGCGCTTTGGCTGCAACTCGGTGGAAGGCGTGCGCGCCGCCTGCCTGCGCGGCATGGGGCTGGCGATGATGACCCACTGGGATGTGGTGGACGAAACCGCAGACGGCCGCTTGGTCGCCATCACGCTCTCAGACGCCGTGCTCCCCAGCCTGTCGGTATGGGCGCTCTACCCCAGCCGCAAATACGTGCCGCAGCGGGTGCGCGTCTTGATGGCCGCGCTGAAATCGGCACTGGCACCTTCTTTAGACACAGCGCTATAATCCGCCCGTCGAAAAAGGCAGACTTGGTTTGGTAAGCCCAGGTCCTTCCCCACGGAAGCGCTGACTCTGCCCGCGCATGGGTCCCCACGACGAACTTGCACCGCATTTGCTTGCGGCCATCGGTTCGTCCCAGGGGTTCTCAAGACAAAGAATCACTCCGGCCGATCGGTCAAACGAGAGAGGACATGTCCATGCCTACGATCCCCCCTTACGACGTCATCATTGTTGGTGCAGGCCCCGTTGGCCTGCTGCTCAGCTGCGAGCTGCGGCTGGCCCAGTGCTCTGTGCTGGTGCTCGAGCAAGCCGGCGACCCGCACTCCCCGCTCAAGCAAGCGCCCTTTGGCATTCGTGGCCTCACTATCCCCTCGCTGGAGGCGCTGCAGCGCCGGGGCTTGCTGGAGGCCGTCACCGCATCTCTGCATGGTGGCGCGCCCGCCGCATCGCGCCCCCACTGGCTGCAGCATGCGCGCCGGCCCGGCGGGCACTTTGCGGGCCTGCAGTTTTTCCAGGACCAGATCGACACTACACGCTGGCCCTACCGGCTGCCCAGCCCCGTCAGCGAGAGCATGCCCACGACGATGGAGCGCCTTGAATCGGTGCTGGCACGGCGTGCGGCAGAACTGGGTGTGCATGTGCGCCGAGGGGTTCGCGTGACCGGCCTGGTGCAGTCAGCCGATAGCGTGCAAGTGCAAGCCGGTGATGCACAGCTGCAAAGCCGCTGGCTGGTGGGCTGTGATGGTGGCCGCAGCCAGATCCGCAAAGCCGCCGGTTTTGACTTCGCCGGCACCGAGCCCGAGTTCACGGGCTATTCGGTAGAGGCCACGCTGGAGAACAGCGCTGCCCTCAGCCCCGGCCGCCATTACACGGCCACGGGCATGTACACCTTCCAGCCACCGGGTACGATCGCCATGGTCGATTTTGATGGCGGCGCGTTCCACGGCAGTGCGCCCATCACTGCAGGCCATGTGCAAACGGTGCTGCGCCGGGTCAGCGGCAGCGATGCCGCGATCACATCGCTGCAACTCGCATCCACCTGGACCGACCGCGCCCGCCAGGCCAGCAGCTACCGCAAGGGCCGCGTGCTGCTGGCGGGAGACGCCGCCCATATCCACTCGCCCTTGGGCGGCCAGGGCCTCAACCTCGGTCTTGGGGATGCAATGAACCTGGGCTGGAAGCTGGCCGCCACCATCCAGGGCGACGCGCCAGAGGGCCTGCTGGACAGCTATACCGCCGAGCGCCACCCGGTCGGCGCCCAGGTGCTGGACTGGTCCCGCGCCCAGGTCGCCCTGATGCGACCCAGCCCCGCCACACGCGCGCTCGCCGATATCCTGCGCGACCTGGTCGCCACGCGCGACGGCGCCACCTACTTTGCCGATCGCGTCTGGGGCGCGACGCTGCGCTATGACCTGGGCGACCCCCACCCCTTGGTGGGCCGCAGCGCACCCGACTTTGCGCTGGCCGATGGCTCGACCCTCGCTGGCCATCTGCGCACCGGCCAGGGCTTGTTGCTGGACTTTGGCAGCGCCGCGCCATTGTGCGACTTGTCGGCAGGGTGGCAGGGGCGCCTTCGCTATATCGCCAGCAGCGCGGCTGATGAACTTGGCTTGCAATCGCTGCTGGTCCGCCCGGATGGCATCGTCGCCAGGGTGGGTGATGGTGTCGTGGTGCAGGACCAGGCAGCTGAGGCTATCCAGCGCTGGTTTGGCCAGCCGCTGCAGCGCTGATGCGCAGGCGGGGGGCCGGACCTTAATCCGGCTCCGGCCAAAACATCTTTCGGACCTGGTCGTTGAAGTAAGGCAGCATCAAGGTCAAACCGCCCGAGGCATTGGCCAGAAAATCCAGCACCTGGGCCCAGGAGGACTCGACGGAGAGCCAGTTGTTGCCGACGATAAACAGCAGCCCGCAGGCGGTGGTGACCAGGTTGAGCGCAGGCGCCCAGGGACGAAAGCGCATGCAGCCATAAAAACCGGCGCTCCAGCCCAGGATGATGAAGCACAGCAGCACGACCATCTCCCCCTCCAGCGCGATGGGAAACCGCAGCGGATGCTGCGAGGACAGCAGCTCGGTCCTGAAATCCATGCGGATGGACAGCACTAACAGCAGGACGGTGGCGATAACGAGCAGGCGGTAGCGATTTTTGGTCATGGGTCTGGGGCAAGTTGCGCCATGCTAGCAAATCGCCAACCGCTAGCGGCCTTCCTCTATGAGTCTTCTCAGCCCTCAGGACTGTGTCACCCCTTTTGTATCCCGCGCAGCGCTCACAGGCTCGCCAAGGTCTGGGCATGCATCTTTGCGCGCTCCTCCTTGCGCTCGCTGTAGCGGTCCACCAGATAGGGCGCAAGGTCCCGGGTCAGCAGGGTGAACTTCAGCAGCTCCTCCATCACATCCACCACGCGGTCATAAAAAGGCGATGGCTTCATGCGCCCCTCGTCGTCAAACTCCTGGTAGGCCTTGGCGACCGAGCTTTGGTTGGGAATGGTCAACAGGCGCATCCAGCGGCCCAGAATGCGCAGCTGGTTCACGGCATTGAAGGACTGCGAGCCGCCGCTCACCTGCATGACCGCCAGCGTCTTTCCCTGCGTGGGCCGCACGGCGCCTTCGGACAGCGGTATCCAGTCCACCTGGGTCTTCATGATGCCGGTCATCGCGCCGTGGCGCTCCGGTGAAGTCCAGACCATGCCTTCGCACCACCGCACCAGCGCGCGCAGCTCCGCCACCTTGGGGTGGTCCTCCGGCACGGTATCGGGCTGCGGCAAGCCGTCGGGATCGTAGATGCGGACCTCGGCCCCCATGCCTTCCAGCAGCCGCGCTGCCTCCTGGGTCAGGAGCCGGCTGTAGGAGCGCTCACGCAGCGAGCCATACAGCATCAGGATGCGCGGAGCATGGGCAGACAGCTGGCGAGGCTGCAGCTGCTGCGGGCCAGGGGCCTGGAAGCTGCGGGCATCGATATGGCGGGAGAGGGCATCAGCAGACATCAGTGTCCTTGGGTGGGCAGAGCTGGCAGGGCATTTTCATACCAGCGCTTGGATCGATTGACAACGGCCACAACGGCCAGCATTACCGGCACCTCGATCAGCACGCCGACCACGGTGGCCAGCGCTGCGCCCGAGTTCAGGCCAAACAGGCTGATCGCGGTGGCGACGGCCAGTTCAAAGAAGTTGCTGGCGCCAATCAGCGCCGAGGGCCCGGCCACGCAATGGGCCACCCCCAGCTTCTGGTTGAGCCAGTACGCCAGCCCGGCATTGAGAACCACCTGCACCAGGATGGGCACGGCCAAGAGCGCAATCACCAAGGGCTGCGCCAGGATCGACTGGCCCTGGAACGCAAACAGCAGCACCAGCGTGGCGAGCAAGGCCAGGATCGAGACCGGCCCCATCAGCTCGGTGGCCCGGCCCAGTGCCTGGCTGCCGCGCCTGAGCAGGTATTTGCGCAGCATCTGGGCCAGCACCACCGGCACCAGGATGTAGAGCACGACCGAGACCAGCAAGGTGTCCCAGGGCACCGTGATCGAGGAGATGCCCAGCAGCAAGGCCACGATCGGCGCAAAGGCCACCAGCATGATGGCGTCATTCAAGGCGACCTGCGACAGCGTGAAGTACGGGTCCCCCTTGCACAGCTGGCTCCAGACAAAGACCATCGCCGTGCAAGGCGCTGCAGCGAGCAAAATCAAACCGGCGACATAGCTGTCTATCTGCGCAGGATCGAGCCACTGCACAAACACATGGCGCAAAAACAGCCAGGCCAGCAAGGCCATCGAAAACGGCTTGAGGCCCCAGTTGATGAACAAGGTCACCCCTATGCCACGGGCATGGCGGCGCAGCTGCGACAGCGCAGAAAAGTCAATCTTGAGCAGCATGGGAATGACCATCACCCAGATGAGCACACCCACCGGCAGGTTCACCTTGGCCACCTCCATCGCAGCCACGGCCTCGGTCAGGCCCGGCACGGCATAACCCAGGCCTACGCCAGCGCAGATGCACAGCAGCACCCAGAGCGTGAGGTAGCGCTCAAACCCACCGATCACCGGCTTGGTCTCAGGCACGGGCATGTTCAAGACTCCGCAATCCGCTGCACTGCCGCTTGCAGCGCCTGGTTGCCCAGCTTGTCAAACGGCAGTTGCAGCAGCTGCAGCATGCGGTAGGCCAGCGCCTGGCGGGTCAGCTCAAAGCGCTGGGCTTGCTCCTCGCTGGCGGCCTCGGAGGGGTCCGGATAGCTCCAATGGGCACGCACTGGCGCGCCCGGCCACAAGGGGCAAGGCTGGGCAGCGGCGCTGTCGCAGACGGTGATGACCACGCGCATCTCTGGCACACCAGGCTGCGCAAACAGGTCCATGCTCTTGCTCGCCAGCGCCGATACATCCACACCCGCAGCACGCAACGCCGCGAGCGCCTGCGGGTGGACACGGCCACTAGGTGCAGCACCGGCGCTGAAGGCTTTGGCATCGATGCCCAGTGTCTGCGCCCAGTGGTTGAACATGGCCTCGGCCAGCACGCTGCGGGCCGAGTTGTGGGTGCACAGCACCAAAACATGGGTGGTCATCGTCAGCAGCCTTTGTCGCTGGCAGGGCAGCACTGGGGAGCGGTCACCTCGCAGCGGGCGCCCGCGCAGCAGTTCTCGGTCAAATAGCGCAGAACGCCATCCATGCGCGCAAAGTCCGCGCGGTAGACCAGGTTGCGGCTCACGCGCTCCTGCGTGACCAGGCCCGCATGGACCAGCTCCTTGAGGTGGAAGGACAGCGCCGTGGCCGCAACGCCCAGCGCCTCCGCCAACACCGAGGGCGTAAGCCCGTCAGCCCCGGCCACCACCAGCGCACGAAACACCCGCAAGCGGACCTGGTGGGCCAGTGCGGCCAGCGATTTGATGACATGGTCTTCATTCATACTTCAATGATACTTGAAGTATTAAAATAAATCACCAAAAACTTTGCAGCCCGCTGTGACGGACGCCCAAAGGCCGCGCCGCCCCGGCTAAAAACTTACAGTGACTCGGGGCCCCTTGGTTCAGTGCCGAAGGCAGCTATTGCTGGCAGGCATCTTGTATCCACTGCAGCGCCTCGCGTGCACCGCGCATGTCGTGCATCGCATCGACTGCGCCGACTGAGACCAGCAGCTTTTGGGATGCAACGGCTTTGGCCAGAGCGGCGCCCTCCAGCGTCAGTACCCCAAAATGCCGGATAACGCCAGCAGCTTCCGTCAAAGGTGGCGGAAGAGGAACGCCGTCCAATGCGATCGCCAAAGCCCCGCTCAAAAGCACCGCCCGCATGGGCACTGCGGCAATCGTCAAGGATGTGCCATTGAGCGTCATTCCCCCACCCACATGCCTGGCAACACAGGCCTGCTTTCCAGTCGCAGGGTCCACTGCACGCGTCAGCGTCCACCAACCGATTTCTGCAGCCCGCCCAGTAGGCTCAGTCGGCCCAGCGGGCGCCGCGCAGGCGCTTCGCACACTGATGGCGATCAACAATGCGGCCATGATTCGCCCCATATCCACTCCTGCACCGTCAAAGACAAGAGGCCATTGTGAAGGATGGGGTGCCTGCCCGGTGTCTCAAGCCAGCCGTTGGCATGCCCGCAAGAACCCACGCCAGCAGCCATGGCGGGCCGCTATCGCCGCAGGCAAAGGCAGTAGAATGGCCCGCACTTGTTCGCAAAGAAGCCGGTGACAATCCGGCACGGTCGCGCCACTGTATCGCTGCCGCAGGCCCCGGGCATAGCTCCCAAGCCTGCGCTGCCAAGTCAGACCTTTGTGCCAAGCCCCCCCCGAACCAGCTGCAACCGGCATCAAGCCCGCTGGTTTGCCTAGGACGCGCTTTTCCTGGAGTTCTCATGCAGACACCTGCCCCCAGCCGCCGCTTGGCGCTGCCCTTGCACCCGGCGCTATGGCGCACAGGCCTGGCCTGGCCGTTGGCGGGATGCGGCCGCTAGGCGGCCTGCACTCGTCCAGCGCCGGCCCCGGCCCCGCCTCCCCCTTTTTGTTTCAGACTGCCGCGCGCACTGCGCCCAACGGCCCCGCCCCAGGCTTGCCCGGCAGCCCTCCCCTTTTATTTGGAGACATCCCCCATGCGCACCAGCCAGAAGATCCCAGCCACCATCGTTACCGGCTTTCTGGGCAGCGGCAAGACCACCTTGCTGCGCCATATCCTGTCCAATGCCAACGGCCGCCGCATTGCGGTGATCGTCAATGAGTTTGGCGAGCTGGGCATTGATGGCGAGATTCTGCGTGGCTGCGGGATTGGCTGCGAAGACGAGAACGGCGAGCAGGCCGGCCAACTGTATGAGCTGGCCAATGGCTGCATGTGCTGCACCGTGCAGGAAGAGTTCTACCCCGTGATGCGCAAGCTGATCGAGCGCCGTGGCGATATCGACCATATCCTCATCGAGACCAGCGGCCTGGCCCTGCCCAAGCCCCTGGTGCAGGCCTTCAACTGGCCCGAGATCAAGAACGCCTGCACGGTCGATGCGGTGATCACCGTGGTCGATGTGCCCGCCGCAGCCGCCGGCCAGTTTGCCGCCAACCCCGCTGCGGTCGATCTGCAGCGCAAGCTGGACCCCAACCTCGACCACGAGTCGCCGCTGCACGAGCTGTTTGAAGACCAGCTCATCTCCGCCGACCTGGTGGTGCTGAGCAAGCTCGACCAGGCCAGCGCCGCCGACCGCGCTGCCGTCGAGGCGCTGGTGCGCGAAGACATTCCGCCTGCCGTCAAGATCGTGGCTGCCGACCATGGCCGCATCGACCTCGATGTGGTGCTGGGCCTGTCCAGCGCGTCCGAGCAAAGCATCGAATCGCGCAAGGGCCACCACGAGCACGAAGCCGGCCATGTGCATGACGAGCACGACCATGACGATTTCGACTCCGTCGTCGTGCAGCTGGGCGAAGTGGAGCGCGAAGCACTGCTGGCCCAGCTGGCCGAGGTCGTCGCGCAGCAGACCGTCTACCGCATCAAGGGTTTTGTGGCGCTGCCCGGCAAGCCCATGCGCCTGGTGGTGCATGGCGTGGGCAAGCGCTTTGACAGCTACTTTGACCGCCCATGGCGCGCCGATGAAAAGCGCGCAAGCCACCTGGTCTTTATCGGCCATGACCTGGACGAGGCCGCCATCCGCGCCCAGCTCGCTGCCAGCCCGGTCGGAGCGCTCTGATGCATTTGCTCGCGGTCCAGCCCGGTGGTTTTGTCGACGACGAGGCCTTTGTCTCCAGCATGGGGCAAAGCCCGGCCGACATCGTGATCCTGAGCGCCGCAGATACCACCTTGGCCCTGCTGGCGCAAGCCTATGCGCAGTTGCGGGCCGGCATGGATGGCGAGCAACTGCCCAGCGTGCGGCTGGCCAATCTGATGTACCTGCGCCAGCCCGCATCGGTTGATCTGTATGCCGATGAGGTGCTGCAGCATGCCAAGCTCATCATCATCGACCACCTCGGCGGCGAGAGCTACTGGCCCTATGGCACCGAGCGCGTCATGGCGCTGTGCCGCGCCCACCAGATTGCGCTGGCCATGTTCTCGGGCGACAGCAGCGAGGATTTGAACCTGCTGCAAAAAAGCACGGTGGCGCAGCAAGACTGCCGTACCTTGTGGCGCTACCTGCGCGAAGGCGGCCTGGCGAATGCGCGCGAGCTGTTTCGTTTTGTCTGGCACGGCCTCTTGGGCGGCCCGCATGCGGCGCTACCCCCGCGCCCCCTGCCGGCGGTGGCCGTCTACCACCCCGCGAGCGATGAGGCCACGGTCGCCACCTGGCAGCAACCCGGCCCGCTGCAGTGGCAACCCGGCGCGCCGGTGGTGATGCTGCTGTTCTACAAGGCGCATCTGCAGTCGGGCAACACCCAGGTGTTTGCCGACCTGTGCCAGGCGCTGCTTGCCAAGGGCATGAACCCGCTGCCGCTGGCCTTGCAATCGCTCAAGGACGCCGGGTGCCTGGCGGCCTTGCAGGCGCTGTGCGCCAGCGAAGAGGTCGCACTGATCCTCAACACCACCGCGTTCTCGCAGGCCTCGCTCGATACCCCCGGCGACCATGCGCTGGCAGGCGATATCCCCGTGCTGCAGCTGATCCTGTCGGGCAGCAACGAGCAGACCTGGCTGGACAGCACCCACGGCCTGCAGCCGCGCGATATTGCCATGCATGTGGCGATGCCCGAGGTCGATGGCCGCATCATCACGCGGGCCATCAGCTTCAAGGGCCTGTCGCACCGCAGCGATCTGACCCAGTCCGATGTGGTGCAGTACCAGGCCCACCCCGAGCGCATGGGCTTTGTGGTGGAACTCGCCCAGCGCTGGTGCCAGCTGCGCCGCAAACCCAATGCCGACAAGCGCCTGGCGCTGGTGCTGGCCAACTACCCCAGCAGCGAAGGCCGCATTGGCAATGGCGTGGGGCTGGATACACCAGCGTCGGTCATCGAGATCCTGCGCGCACTGGCGGCCGATGGCTATGCCGTCGATGCGATGCCCGCAGACAGCCAGGCGCTGATGGAGCTGCTGCAGCAAGGCATCACCAATGCGCCCGACTCCTGGGCCACGCGCGCCGCCTGGCAAAGCCTGAGCCTGGCCGACTACCTGCAGTACTTTGGCACCCTGCCAGCGGCCAACCAGCAGGCCATTACCGAGCGCTGGGGCGCGCCCGCGCAAGACCCGATGCTGCGCGAAGGCCGCTTTATGGTGGCCGGCCTGCGCCTGGGCCAGATCTTTGTCGGCGTGCAGCCGGCGCGCGGCTACCAGCTCGATGCGTTGGCCGCCTACCATGACCCGGATCTGGTGCCGCCGCACTACTACCTGGCCTTCTACCACTGGCTGCGCAGCCAATGGCATGCCGATGCGATGGTGCATGTGGGCAAGCACGGCAACCTCGAATGGCTGCCCGGCAAGAGCGTCGCCCTGTCGGCCAGCTGCTGGCCCGATTTGGTGCTGGGCCCTCTGCCCCACCTCTACCCCTTTATCGTCAATGACCCTGGCGAAGGCACACAGGCCAAGCGCCGCGCCCAGGCCGTGATCATTGACCACCTGATGCCCCCGCTTACCCGCGCCGAAAGCTACGGGCCCACGCGCGATCTGGAGCGCATGGTCGACGAGTACTACGAGGCCGCCACCCTGGACCACAAGCGCGCGCAAATCCTGCGCCAGCAGATCCTCGCCCATATCGTGCAGCACGACCTGCACCAGGACCTGGGCCTGCAGGCGCCCGGCAGCGACGAGGAAGAGCAGCAGCTGCTCAACCGCACCGATGCCTACCTGTGTGAGCTCAAGGAAAGCCAGATCCGCGACGGCCTGCATATCTTCGGCGTCTCGCCCGCCGGCCGGCTGGAGACCGATACCTTGCTCGCCCTGGCCCGCCACCCCGTCGGTGGCGGCAAAGGTGCGAGCCAAAGCCTGGTGCGCGCCCTCGCCCGTGATCTGGGCCTGGACTTTGACCCGCTCGATGCCGACTGGGCCGCGGCCTGGACCGGCCCGCGCCCCGCCCTGCTTCAAGACCTGCAAGATCTGCAGAACCAGCCCTGGCGCCACCACGGCGACACACGCGAGCGCCTGGAGCTGCTGGCCTTGCAGATTCTGGCCCCCGGCGCCGCCTTGCCGCCAGCACTGGCCGAGCTGGCCGACGGCCACACCCAGGCCGTGCTGGCCCGCGTGCAGCAGGATCTGCGCCCGCGCCTGGCCGCCTGCGGCCCGCAAGAGCTGCTGCAACTGCTGCGCGGCCTGGCGGGGCGCTTTGTGCCAGCGGGCCCGAGCGGCGCGCCCACGCGCGGCCGGCCCGATGTGCTGCCCACCGGCCGCAACTTCTTCTCGGTCGATACCCGGGCCATCCCCACGCAAACCAGCTGGGGCATGGGATTCAAATCTGCGCAACTGCTGGTGGAGCGCTACACCCAGGAGCATGGCGAATACCCCGTCACCATTGGCCTGTCTGTGTGGGGCACGGCCACCATGCGCACCGGCGGCGACGATATCTCGCAGGCCTTTGCGCTGATGGGCGTGCGCCCCACCTGGGCCGATGGCAGCTGGCGGGTCAGCGATTTTGAAGTGCTGCCGCTGCATGTGCTGGGCCGCCCCCGGGTGGATGTGACCTTGCGCGTTTCGGGCTTTTTTCGGGATGCGTTCAGCAATGTGATCCGCCTGTTTGATGCCGCCGTGCAAAAAGTGGCGGCGCTGGAAGAAGAAGACGCCGCGCAGAACCCGATCCGCGCCCGCGTTCTGGCCGAGGCCGCGCAGCTGCAGCAGCAGGGGCTAGATGCCAAGGCAGCGCGCCACCAGGCGGGCCTGCGCGTGTTTGGCGCCAAGCCCGGCAGCTACGGCGCCGGCCTGCAGGGCCTGATCGACAGCGGCCAGTGGCAAAGCGACGAGGACCTGGCAACGGCCTACCGCAACTGGGGCGCCTATGCCTACGGCCAGAACGACGAAGGCAGCAATGTGCCCGAGACCTTTGTGCGCCGCCTGTCCGAGATGCAGCTAGTGCTGCACAACCAGGACAACCGCGAGCACGATGTGCTCGACTCCGGCGACTACTACCAGTTCCAGGGCGGCATGGCCGCTGCCGTGCGCCACTACAGCGGCCAGCAACCGGCCATGTACTTTGGCGACCACAGCAACCCCGAGTCACCGCGCATGCGCAGCCTGCAAGAAGAGATCAGCCGCGTGGTGCGCGCACGGGCCACCAACCCCAAGTGGATCGAGGGCGTGCAGCGCCATGGCTACAAGGGCGCGTTCGAGATCGCCGCTACGGTGGACTACCTCTTCGCCTTTGATGCCACGGCCCGCGTGGTGCGCGATGACCAGTACGCCCGCGTGACCGATGCCTTTGTCGCCGATGACACCACGCGCGCCTTTATGCAGCAGCACAATCCGCAGGCCTTCCACGGCATGTGCGAGCGCCTGCTCGAAGCCATACAGCGCGGCCTGTGGCAGGAGCCCGGCGACTATCCCCAATTGCTGGAGACCCATTTGCTCGAGACCGAACACCTGCTGGAGATGCGATGAGCACCGCCAACGATCTGCATTTTCCCTTCAGCGCCATTGAGGGCCAGGCCGCGCTGCAGCAGGCCTTGCTGCTGCTGGCGGTCGATCCGCAACTGGGTGGCGTGCTGGTGGAGGGCCCGCGCGGCACCGCCAAATCCACCAGCGCCCGCGCGCTGGCTGCGCTGCTGCCCAGCGGCCATTTTGTCAATCTGCCGCTGGGCACCACCGAGGAGCAACTGCAAGGGGCGCTCGATCTGGAAGCTGCCCTGCAGTCCTCAGCCGTGCAGTTCCGCCCCGGCCTGCTGGCCCAGGCGCACCAGGGCATTCTGTATGTGGACGAGGTCAACCTGCTGCCCGATGGCCTGGTGGACTTGCTGCTCGATGTCAGCGCCAGCGGCACCAACCGCATCGAGCGCGATGGCGTATCGCACCAGCATGCCGCGCGCATTGCACTGATCGGCACGATGAACCCCGAAGAAGGCCAGTTGCGCCCGCAGCTGCTGGACCGCTTTGGCCTGTTTGTGCGCCTGCCCAATGTGCCCGATGTGGACACGCGCAAGCGCATTGTGCGCGCCCGCATGGCCTTTGATGCGGACCCGGCCCATTTCTGCGCCCAGCAAGCGGAGGCACAAGCCCGGTTGCGCCAGCAGATTGCCGCCGCACGCACGCAGTTGGCCAGCGTGGCCTGGCCCGAGGCCATCTTGGATACCGTGGCGCAGCTGTGCCAGCAATCGGGCGCCGAAGGCGTGCGCGCCGACCTGGTGATGCTGCGTGCCGCGCGCGCCCAGGCTGCGCTGGCGGGCCATGCCGAGGTCAGCCTGGCCGATGTGCAGGCCGTGGCGGAGTTGGCACTGGCCCACCGCCGCAGTGCCGATGCGGCGCAGCCGCCATCGGCTGCCGGCCCAGCCAATGATCCCCAAGATCAACCGCAGCAGCGCCAACCGCCAAAACAGGCGCAGGCCAAGCCCCAAGCCGGCGACGCCAACACCGCTAGCAGCAACCCCAACGCCAATCACAGCCAGCCCGATGGCTGGGGCGGCATGGCCGCGCCGCGCCACACCGGTATCGAGCCCGTCAAGGCCCTGCGGCCCTTTATCGCAAAAAAAGCCTGACGCGCCCCAGCCTGGCCGGCAAGGCCAAGCTGGGGCGCGCGCAGAACACGCAGCGTGCCGGCCGGCTGCAGGCAGCCGCTAGTCACCGCATTGACTGGCCCCGCAGCCTGGCCGCCAAAGGCCAGGCCAAGTTGGCGCGCCCGCACCTGCGCTTTCGCAAGCAGCCCGCCGGCGCGCAGCTGATGCACTGCGTGCTGCTCGACACCTCCGCCTCCATGCTGCGCGGCCAGCAGCTCGCCCGCGCCAAGGGCTATCTGCAGGCCATTGCCGAGCAGGCCTACCGCCAGCGCGACAAGCTCTGCGTGCTGGGCTTTAGCGGCGACAGCGCCTATGTGATCCAGGCTGGGGCCAAGGCCCAGGCCTTCAACGAAAGCTGGATCCGCCCGATTGCCGGCGGCGGCGGCAGCCCGTTGGCCAGCGCCATCAGCTTGCTGGAGCGCCTGCTGCAGCGCGCCCGCCGCCAGGGCCCCGTGCATGCCTGCGTCTGGCTGCTCAGCGACGGCCGCTTTGCCCAGGTGCCCGAGCGCCCCAGCTGCGCCGAGCAGATCACCGTCGTCGGTTTTGACCAGGGTGGCCTGCCCTTGCAGCTGAGCCAACGCCTGGCAGCACGCTGGCACGCGGATTGGATACCGGCCTGAGCCAGTGCCTTGCGCCGCCATGGCGGCTCGTTGAGCTTACAAATCCTCTTGCTGCATACAAATGGAGAACCGACGCTCACCCTGCTGTCGGTTCTTCGTGCGTGTCGGTCCTCCGTGAGTTTTGAATTTTTCTCACTGAAGTTTGAACTTGGGGCGCTCTGAGCTCACACAGAGGGCGTGACGGGGCGACTTTCGGCCTGTCGCGGCCCCTGAGGTTGACGCGAAGCTGCTGTTGCGCTTGGTCAATTTGAAGCTAGGATGGCTGCTGTCGGTCAATAACAGGCCGTCTCGGCAAATGAAAGCAGAAGCTCCACGTCCCAGCTCAGCGGGCGAAATGCCAGGCCACCATGCCCAAGGCTTGATAGCAGCCCCCTTACGCATCAGGTGGGATGCATTGTTGCAGGCCTACATCAAAAGAGATTTACAAAGCCAAGAATCGCCGACCAGGCCAGCTCAAGCAAAGCCCACGCGGAAAACAATCCGTTCATCACAAGAAAAAGCGCACCAACGACAATCACTAAAGCGATGAGTTGCACAGCTTTCATGCGATGAAGTCTCCCGAAAAAGCCAATTTTTCATTATGCATAGCTGTCTCCTACCGATAAGGCTTATCGTGTAGCGTGGGTTATACACTGTCCCCCTGGGTCGGCCTGCGACGGTCGCGGATCGGCCAGGAGCAGAAGTTCAAAAAAAGCAATTGAAGGTCTGTTTTGCAGCGGTTGCGGTCTGTCATGTTTGCAACGTGACCGACTGATCACTGTAGCAAAGCGGCCGAGCGAAGAGATTGATATATATATATAGTATCTTGAGTGCTATGAAATAGGAATGACTAGCCCATTCAACTTTGAGTTGATTAGGCACCATAGAGGAGAGAGTAAATGAGTGTGGATATGTACCGGCGTCAGGTCACCCAGATTCGGGATGGCATTGCCAAAGCAATGGACCAAAAGGCAAAGGAGGTACAAAAGGCTGCCGACGCAGGTAAAAAATCCCTTGCTGCAAGATCTGCCGCGAGCAAAACCAGCACTACCTCAACTCTTCAAAATAAATTACGCGAGGCTAGTCGATATGCTGAAGAGCAAGCTAAACATGAGCGAGAGGTGGCTAAGCTAGAGAAAAAGATCGCGGACGAGCAGAAAAAGCTTGGGACGGCTCAAGGGAGGCTGGACAGCGAAGACGCGAAAGCGCTGAAAAAAAGAAATGAAGAGCAAAAGCGCCAGCAGGATGCTCAGCAGATGCAGCTACGAACGATGAAATCAAGTCTGACGCAGCACGAGATACTTCATCGCGAGACCATTGCACGTGTTGATCGGTTAAGCGCACTGCCCGAGCAGATTGTGGTCGCGTTCTTCGCTACTGATCCGGCAACAGCGTCCGACCGCAGACTTCTTTTGGACGAGGAGGTTCGAGAGATTCAGCAAAAAATTCGTCTTTCAGATCACCGCGATGCCGTCAAACTAGAGTCGCGTTGGGCATTACGGTCTGGAGACATTCTTCAATACATGAATGAGCTGGGACCTACGGTTGTCCACTTTAGCGGGCATGGCACCAACCAAGATGAGCTTGTTCTGCAGGACCGCAACGGTGATGCAGCCTTCGTTTCTCTAGCAAGCCTAGTTGGTACTTTTGAGCTTTTTGACTCTGTTCGGCTGGTGTTCTTTAACACATGCCATTCGTACAACCAAGCGGCTGCCTGCACTCAATACGTAGATGCGGCCATCGGTATGAATCAGGAGATTGGAGACACGGCAGCTCGTGTATTTGCCTCGCAGTTCTATTCCGCTATTGGTTTTGGTAAATCGATTCCCAATGCGTTCAAGCAAGCTAAAAATGCTTTGATGCTCGAGGGAATTCCAGAAGAGTCGACGCCGGAACTCCATCTACGTAGCGGGATTGAGGAGTCTGATTTAATCCTGGTCAAGCCCAAGGACTGAGGGCGTTTATCAAAGCTGGACCGTGGGTCTGTACTTCTCCTGGTCCCAGTCGTACAGCTGAATGAGACCGATTCCATTGAGCCGGTGGTCAAGCGCCAGAGTAAAAACAGAGGGCACCTTAATGTAGATGTGAATGCGGCTCAACTGATGCCGACCACGGAACTCAGACAGCTTCACCTTGGCTTCGTGTACTGCCTGGTTCATGGCAGCGATGTCGTCGTTTGACGAATGGCCGGTTACGGCAACAGCTGTCACTAGGCTGCAAAACCTGACCGACGGCTCTAGCCTTCATCGGACATTGTGAATCAGCCTGTGAAGTTCCGCTTTGGGTCGAGCAGCAACAGTCATGCGGCGCCACTTGGAGCTGCTGGTACGATGCCTCAATTCGGCCACGAGCAGTCATTCCTCTCTGGCCTGATCTGTCTTTTTTGCGATATCTAAAAATGCTTCAAGCTGATGTTTATAGCGCCATCGACTCATATCTTGCCAGCATGGCTGAGCTTGGTATCAATTGGTATCCAGATCACATTGTGCCTTTGGAAATGAGATCGAGTGAAGTTGATCAAGATGAAGGTTTGGTCGCATGGAAACCGGTTGCCTCACTTGTCGAGGATATAGACGTAGAGGCGGTAAATTCTGCTGTGAACGCGGTACTTAGCCCCCAGTTTGTGAAAGTCCTCAAGTACAAGAATTTCATGGAGCTGCATCTAGGAGACATGTGGTTCTTCGCTCATCCAACGCGTGGTTGGCAGGATATCTTGATTGGTAAAGTTTTTGATGGTCATCCGCGAGAGCTGTTATTTGACAAAGGATTCCTTCCTTTTGCTGGATGTTCCGATTGGGGTCTTTATTGCTTCTGTCTTGACCAAAGGCACTCTAATGGAGAGTACGATGTATACCAATGGGATCATGCTGATCCTGAGAACTTCCATATGGTCGCTCAGAGCTTCAATGAAGCGGTTGCTGTCGCAATGTCAAGCTGAATCGAATCAGCATTTTTATAGAGTTCGACTGACCGCTGTGGGGCGAGCAGCAACAGTCATGCGCAGCCACTTGAAGCTGCTAGTACGATGGCTCAATTCGGCCAGGAGCAGTCGCTCGTCAAGCGGGGCTGAAGTTACTAATAGCTTAGTCGCAGAAAGCATGATACCAATGCATCTTCCTTATCAACGCCAAACTCTCAAGACGCGATGGCGACACATGCTTGGCGCTATCCCACAGAAACCATGCCGTACGTGTTGTACCACACAAGGTAATTGAACTATGGATATTCAAAAAGGCCATCGTATTGATGAGCGTCACTTGGTGGGTGAAACGATATTGCTCGGCGACGAAGGCGCAGACGTTTTATTCAAATGCATACTAGAGAACTGCCACATCATTGTTGATACCAAAGACAATGTGATTGGTATCAGGCACTCCAAGCTATTCAATTGCACCTTGGAGTTCAATCGCAAGCTCAAGAACGCTAGGCTTGTCAGTTGTGACTACATCAACTGCACGTTCAAGGGCAAGTTTGATGGTGTGGACTTTGGTCGCTGGCCCGCCCCCAACCCCTTGACCAAACAAATGGACGAGTTAGGGGACGTGATCGATTGCGACTTCACGCAGTCCACGCTTGACCTTTGCCGTTTCTTCGGTGTGGACATTCAGCGTCAGAAGTTTGCACCTTGGCCGCAGTTTGTTGTGCCTCGCGAAAACGATTTGGCAGCATCCAAGCTTGACCGAGTCTGGCCGGGGCAATTTGCCCAGTATCTTGGCTTGATCCAGGGAGATCACCCTGCGACAACAGCATTAACGGGTCTATGTAAAGACTTCATCAAGCGTTACGCCATTACAGAAGAAGAGCTGCTGCAGGCTTTGGATGATATTGGTGGCGTGATCAAGTAGCTGCGAAACAAAAGTCATCCTTTACCTTTAAGCGCAAACCGACAGTGCGGTACGAGGCTCGCACACTGCGGCTGGACTCCACCGTTGCGTTTGGTAGTGCGTTGGGACAGTGGCTGTTAGATGCGATGGGCCCTGGTGATCCGTTGGGGGACTTCATCAACCGCTATCAAGATGCATGGAGCCAGCGCCAGACGAACTTTGATCAATTTATGGGAGCGTTGAGCAACGCCAGCTCGATCGCTGGAGCGATTAGGGATACGGCGCAGCTGCTGCCGAAAGCTCGAGCCTTCCACATCTGGTTTGAGCATGTGAGCATTGGCACCACGCCAGTCCTGCACATGCAGCACGACCCAGAAACGCTGGAGTCCCGGCTGAAGCTGTTGCATGGGCAGTTCTGGGGCTGAGGGTTGAAGAACGCCAGTTTTAAATTGACAAAGCCTTGTTCTGGGTTGACACACTGAGGTTTGTACAGGGTTGTCCTAAACCGGCAGTGTGCACACAATCGCAAACCGGCACCATCGAGCCTGACTCGACACCCGCATGTTTCTTTTTCCCGCCTACACTGGAGGTCAAGGAAATCAACATCAGGCTGCAAACTGCCACAACCAGACATTCGGGTACACACAATGAGTAGCTCTTTAGATGCCACCGTGCTCTGCACATCGTTGGACGCTCTCGCGGAGGACAATAGATCCCGGGTGCCCCTGATGATTCAACTCTTGGGCCTTGATGGCCACGAGCGTCATGAAGACATCGTTTTTGACCTTGGGATTTTCGGGGACCCTGCCGCTATTCCAGCGATTGCGAAAGCCGCCGAGACAACTTTTCCGTACATGGTTCGATGGCAGAACCTTCATGAGTTCCAGCGCAAGTGCGCGTACGCCCTTGCTCGAATTGGGACGCCGGAATCTCGGGAGGTACTGGAGTACCTAGCTCAGCATTCGGACTCGCATTTGCGCGAATACGGAAGAGAAGGCTTGGACAACTGGCCGATGCCTTTCATACGGCCCTGAGCGTCCGCTCCTGCGTGCGGCCAACGACTGCTTGGGGTCGAGCAGCAACAGTCATGCGGCGCCACTTGGAGCTGCTGGTACGATGCCTCAATTCGGCCATGAGCCGACATTCAAAGGTGAGATAGATGCTGTTGGTTGGAACCGTCAGTGCATTGGTTACAGACCCAGAATATGACGATATGTCGCACGTATCCGTGCGCGATTTCACAAGCGGCTATTGGTTTTCAATTAGCCGCATCAGCGAGTTCGCTGACCCCGAGGTCATGGTAAAGGACCAGCTAAGTCATCGGGGAGGCGTGATAGCGGTAGAGCTTCACTCACAGTCCTTCCGTGCAACGCTCAGCGAAGCTGCGGCTACTGCTCTAGATGGTCATCGGGAGTATGTGGTCGAGTTTCCTGCGAGCCAATACGTGTCGGTTCGAGCAGCGCTTGAAGCAATCTTCCACGGGGCCAATAGCCTTCACATTCTTGGTTAAGGCTCGACGCCCAAGATGTGTTGCCCCTGCTGGCGCGCACACGCCGCTTCCTTCTGAATGTCAGCTTCACAGCGAACGTATTGACTGCAATGGGTCGCAAGCCGCCATCGGAACGAGCTCGGCCAGCTGGCCAGGTGGATAGGATCTTTTACGCAAGCTGACATCGACCAGTCCGTTGCCGCCCTGCCCGGCACCCTGCTACGAGTAGGGAGATGTCTCGCGTAGTTGCCCCAAAGCAACATACATACACGCCCCACAAGTAGGTATTCACACTGGATCACCGCTTTTTAGGCCGCAAGCGCTGCGATAGCTGTGGGAGCCGCATGGGTTTTAAATACAATTCGTTCTCATTCCTAACACTCATCCCCTGGCCAAGCACGCTGCGGCGCCCATGACTGGCGCCGTTGTGCTGTGCCCGCCTCGTTTTTTGCTGCCTTCACCATGTCCGCATCCACCCGCACTTCGCGCAAGCCATCGGGCGCCCGCCCGGCCCTGAGCCAGATAACAGCAGCCGTCCTGATCAGCCTGGCACCAGCGGCCAGCGCGCTGGCCCAGACGGCGGCAGCACCTGCTGCCGATGACGAGCCGGTCACAGAAAGCACCCTGGAGACCATCCAGGTCTCCGGCGATCTGCTGGGCAGCGGCTTGCAAAACCAGCTCAAAACCTTTGCGGGGGCACGCACCATCGTCGACAAGGACGTGATCGAGAACAGCGGCGCCTCCAGCATTGGCGATGTGATGCGCCGCATTCCCGGCGTGCAAAGCAGCGACAACTCCGGCACGGCAGGCAGCGCGGTGTCGCTCAACATCGGCGTGCGCGGTTTGACCGGCCGCTACTCGCCTCGCTCGACCGTGCTGCTCGATGGCGTGCCGCTGGCTGTGGCGCCCTACGGCCAGCCTCAGCTGTCGTTTGCCCCGGTGAGCCTGGCCAATATCGAATCCATCGATGTGGTGCGCAGCGGCGGCGCGGTGCGCTATGGCCCGCAAAACGTCGGCGGCATCATCAACTTCAACACCCGCGCCATCCCCACCAGCAAGGACATCACCGGCGACGTGACCCTGCGCTACAACGGTTTTGGCAAGGGCGGAGAGAACAACACGCTCTACAGCACCTTCCTGGGCTCGCAGCTGGACAACGGCCTGGGCTGGGCGCTGCTGTACTCGGGCATGACGGGCTCCGAATGGCGCAAGGACAGCGATGAGCGTTTGAACGACGTGGCGCTGAAGTTCCGCTATGCGCTGTCGGGCACGTCTGAGGTCTACGGCAAGCTGTCTTACTACGATGTGCGCTCCAACACGCCCGGGGGCCTGACGGTCGCCCAGTACAACGCCAACCCTTTCCAGAACACGCGCCCCACAGATAGCTGGGACGGCGAGCGCAAGGGCCTGGACCTGGGCTATATCAACACCTTGTCGGACACGCAAGAGTTCGAGATCCGTGCCTACTACAACGACAGCGCGCGCTCCAGCCGCCTGATCAATGCCGCGCAGACCCAGATCAACTACCAGCCGCGCAACTACCAGACCTTGGGCATCGAGCCCCGCTACACCCAGCGTTTTGCGCTGGGCAGCAGCACGCATGATGTGACCGTGGGCTACCGCTACATCCGCGAGCGCGGCGACGACAACAGCAGCCTGCTGAACCTGTCCACCAATGTGATGGGCGCCACCACCTCGTTCGACAATGCCACCGATGCCCATGCCGGCTATATCGACGACCGCATCGCCATCGGCGCCTGGCGCATTACCCCGGGCGTGCGCTTTGAGCACATCAAATCGGAGCGCGATGACCGGAGCGGCGCGCAAAGCTTTGACACGCGCAACAACAAGTGGCTGCCCTCGGTCAGCGTGTCCTACCTGGTCAACCCCGCCCTCACGCTGTTTGCCAACTACACCACCTCGTTCGGCCCGGTGCAGAACATCCAGCTGAACTCGCAAACGGCGGCCAACCCACTGCGCCCCGAAGTGGCCAAGACCAAGGAGCTCGGCGCCCGCTGGCAAGACAAGCAGTGGCGCGCCGAGGCCACCGTGTTTGACCTGCGCTTTGACAACCAGATCCTGCAGACGCCCGGCGTCGTGCCCGTCACCTTTGCCAATATCGGCGCCACCAAGCACCAGGGCCTGGAGCTGGCGCTGGAATACAGCTTTGACAAGGCCAGCGCCCTCGCCGGCACCACGGTGTATGGCAACTACACCTACACCAAGGCGATCCAGAAATCGGGCACCACCGCCGGTCTCGATGTGCCTTTCTACTCCCGCAACACCGACACCGTCGGCGTGCGCTATGAGCGCGATGCCTGGGGCTTCAACCTGTCAAGCACGCACCAGAGCAAGCAGTACTCGGACCTGGCCAACACCGAGGCCGAATCGGCCAATGCCAATGTGGGCCGCATCCCCGGCTTTCGCCTGTGGAACGCCCAGGTCAGCTGGAAAGTGCCGCAGTACAAGGGCAGCGAAATCATGGTCGGCGTGAACAACATCGCCGACCACCGCTACTACACCCGCAATGTCGATGGCAACCCCGGCCGCATGGTCGGCGCACCGCGCACCTTCTACGTCCAGGGCCGCTACGCGTTCTGATCCACCTATTACCCGCCTTCGTAAAACAAGACCCGCAACACCTGATGCGGGTCTTTTTTGCCGATGGCTTCGCCTGTTTTGTGACCCTCTGATGACCCCTTCTCGCACCACCGCCCGCTCCGCCGCCTTCCACCCGCTGACCTGCCTGAGCAGCATCGCGCTGGCGATTGCCGCCTGGCCCGCCGTGGCACAAAACGTGCCGGATACGGCCACCAGCGCCACCACCGCCCCGGCCACCGAGGCCGTGCTGCCCCAGGTCATCGTGCAAGAAAAGGCGCAGGAAGTCGGCTACCAGCCCAAGCGCGCCACCACCGCCACCCGCAGCGATGCGGCCCTGCGCGATGTGCCCCAGGCCATTGCCGTGGTGCCCGCCCAGGTGCTGCAGGACCAGCAGGTGCGTTCCATCGACGAGGCGCTCTACAACGTCAGCGGCATCACCCAGGCCAATACCTTGGGCGGCACGCAGGATGCGGTGATCAAGCGCGGCTTTGGCTTTAACCGCGATGGCTCCATCCTGCGCGATGGCATCCGCACCGTTCTGGCGCGCAACCTCACCTTCACGACCGAGCGGGTCGAAGTGCTCAAGGGTCCCAGCTCGGTGCTCTACGGCACGATGGACCCGGGCGGCGTGATCAACATGGTCACCAAAAAGCCCCAGCTCAGCTTTGCCGGCCAGGTGGGCGCCTCGCTGTCCAGCTACGGCGGCGGCGGTGCCTCGCTCGATCTGACCGGCCCCATCGGCGAGCAAGGCCTGGCCTACCGCTTCATCGCCGACACCAGCGATGTCGACTACTGGCGCAACTTTGGCAAGAACCGCCAGACCGTGATCGCCCCGTCGCTGGCCTGGTATGGGCGCGACACCTATGTGCGCATGTCTTATGAGCACACCGACTACGAGCAGCCCTTTGACCGCGGCACCGTGATCGACAGCCGCACCGGCCGCCCGGTGGCCATCGACCGCCGCGAGCGCTTGGACGAGGCCTACAACCGCACCCTGGGCGATTCGGATTTTTTCACCGTGCAGGCCCAGCACAGCCTCAATTCGCAGTGGAAGCTCAACGCCGCCTACAGCTACAACCGCAACCGCTATGACGACTACCAGGCCCGGCCAGTGTCGCTCAACCCCACGACCGGCATCCTCACGCGCCGGCCCGATGGCACGCGCGGCGCATTGAGCCAGCAGCATGTGGGCCAGATCAACCTGGAAGGCAAGCTGCAGGCGGGCGGCATGACGCACGAGATCCTGGCCGGCCTGGACGCCGAAGACAGCAATATCTTCCGCCGCGACATCATCCGGGGCAGCAACAGCGGCGGCTTCAATGTCTACGACCCGGTCTATGGCAACCTGCCCAACGCCACCACGATCGACGAGGCCCAAAGCGCGCAGAGCGACAAGATCCGCCAGCAGGCGCTGTTTGCGCAGGATTCGATCCGCCTCTCGCCCCAGTGGCTGCTGCAGCTGGCCGGGCGCTGGCAGCACTACGACCAGATCGCGGGCAAGGGCCGGCCCTTTGTGGTGGGCAGCGAGGCGGACGGCAGCAAGTTCGTGCCGCGCGCAGGCCTGGTCTGGCAGCCCAGTACCGAATGGTCCATCTACGGCAGCTACAGCGAATCCTTCAAGCCGCAAAGCAGCATTGGCAGCGTCATCGGCACCCTGCCGCCCGAGACCGCCAAGGCCTGGGAGTTGGGCACCAAGTGGGAGTCACCGGCCGGCATCACTGCCACCGCTGCGCTCTACGACATCCGCAAGCGCAATGTGGTGGTGAACGAGACCATCGACGGCCAAAGCTATGCCCGCGCCGTAGGCGGTGCCCGCTCGCGCGGCCTGGAGCTGGATGCCGCTGGCCGCCTGGGCAAGCAGTGGCAGCTGATTGGCACCTATGCCTACACCGATGCTGCCGTCACCGACGACCCGCAATACCAGGACAACCGCCTGGCCAATGTGGCGCGCCACACCGCCTCGCTCTTTGCCGCCTATGATTTTGCAGCCAGCAACAGTGGCCGCTGGCGTGCCGGCGCCGGCCTGCGCCATGTGGGCCGCCGCGCGGGCGATGCCGCCAACAGCTTCAACAACGCCGGCTACACCGTGGCCGACAGCTTTGTCAGCTGGGAGCGCCCCTGGAGCGGCCGCATGGTCAAGCTGCAGCTCAACGTCAAGAACCTGTTCGACAAGAACTATGTGAGCTCCTCGGGCAGCCCCATCTATGTGTCGCTGGGCGAGCGCCGCCAGGCCGTGCTGCGCGCGGTCATAGATTTCTAAACATCGGCCTAAGCAACAGACAACAAAGACAAGCATGTGGAGTTTTAAAAATATCTGGTTCCAGATCCATTGGCTGATCGGCATCACCGCAGGCACGGTGCTGATCGTCATTGGCCTCACCGGCGCCACCTATTCTTTCCAGGACGAAGTGCTGGACTGGGCCAACCCGGGGACCGCCAGCGTGCCGGTGCAGCAAAGCCCGGCGCTGACGCCGCCCCAGTTGCTGGCGGCAGTGCGGGCCAGCGGTGAGCAGCGCCGTATCGACCGCATCACCTTGTACGCCGAGCCCGGGCGCAGCGCCCAGCTCGCCTTTGCACCGGAGAAGGGTGAGCGCCGGGGCCAGAGCTTCTACCTCCACCCCTACACCGGCGCCCAACTGCCGGCGCAAAGCGGCCGCGAGTTTTTTGAATGGAACGAGCGCCTGCACCGCTGGCTGCTGCTGCCGCGCGACGATGGCAAGCCGATAACCGGCAACCTCTCGCTGTGCCTGCTGCTGCTGTCGCTCTCGGGCCTGTACCTGCGCTGGCCGGCCAAACCGCTGTCCTGGCGCAGCTGGCTCACCTTCAATGTACGGCGCAAGGGCAGGCCGTTTTTGTGGGGCCTGCACTCGGTGGCCGGCACCTGGGTGCTGGTCGTCTATGTGATGCTGACCCTGACCGGCATGTACTGGGCCTTTGATGCGGTGCGTGCGCCGGTGGACCGCTGGATGGGCGCGCCCTCCCGCGCAGCGGCCCGCGCCGAGCAATCGGCCGCGCAAGAGGCCGCCCGCAAGGCGCCGCCGCTGCAGATCGAGCCCGCCACGCTGGAGCCGGCCTGGCAAGGCTTTACGCAGCTGGCCAGTGGCTGGCAGTTTGCGCAAATGCGCCTGCCCCAGCGCGCCGACCAGCCCGTGCAGTTCAGCTGGTGGGGCGCCGGTGCCCCGCATGACCGCGCGCGCAACCAGCTCAGCCTGAGCCTCGATGGCAGCGTGCAGCGCGACGACCGCTTTGCCGATCTGCCCGCCGGCCGCCGCGCGCTGGCTGCCATCTACCCGCTGCACACCGGCACCTATTTTGGGCTGACGGGCCGCATCATCGTCACCGTGGCGGCGCTGATGATGCCGCTGTTTGCGATTACCGGCTGGCTGCTCTACCTGGAGCGGCGCCGCACATCCCGCGCCGCCGCCAAGGCCCAGCGTGCGCTGCTGGCGGGCGATGGTCCGCAGCCAAGCCCCGCCACCGGTGCCAACACGGGCGCCAGCATTGCCGTGGTCTACGCCAGCCAGGCGGGCCATGCCCAGCAACTGGCGGTGCGCACCGTGGCGCGCCTGCGCAGCGCGGGCCTGGCCGCACAGCTGCTGCCCGCCGCCAACCTGGACATGGCCCAGCTGCAGCCGCATAGGCAGCTGCTGTGGGTGGCCAGCACCTTTGGCGAAGGCCAGCCGCCCGACAGCGCCCGGCGCCTGGCGCGCCTGCTGCAGCAGACGCAAGGCACGCCGCTGGCCCACCAGCGCTTTGGCATGCTGGCGCTGGGTGACCGCCAGTACAGCCAGTTCTGCGGCTTTGGCCTGGCACTGGCTGCACAGCTGGAGCGCCTGGGCGCCCAGCCCGTGTTTGCGCCCATCACCATGGATGCCGAAGACGACAGCGCCTGGCAAGCCTGGCTGCAGGCGCTGGCTGCGCACTGGGGCGTGAACGCCCCCCCGGCCACTGCGGCAGACACTGCCGCTGCCAGCGTGGCCGATTCCGATGCGCCCGACGCCGTCTTTGCGCCCGCGCAGCTGATCAGCCGCCACCACCTCAACCCCGGCAGCAGCGGCCAGCCGCTCTACCAGGTGGAGCTGGGCTTTGCGCCTGAGCAAGCGCTGCAATGGCAGGCCGGTGGCCTGGTCGAGGTCAAGGCCGCTCATGCGCCCGCCCAGGTCGATGCCTGGCTGCAGGCGCAGCAGCTCGATGGCAACGCCGCCGTGCAGTGGCGCGGCAGCGCCTGCAGCCTGCGCGATGCGCTCAGCGCCTCCGAGCTGCCCACGCTCGCAGCCCCTGCCACATCGGCCCAGGCCGTCGCCGACCAGCTGCATCCGCTGGCCCCGCGCAGCTACTCACTGGCCTCCTTGCCGGCCGATGGCCGCATTCGCCTCTATGTGCGCCAAACCCTGCGCGAGCAGCCAGGCGCCGCCCCGCAGCTGGGCCTGGCCTCGGGCTGGCTCACGGCGCATGCAGCGCTGGGCAGCCGCATTGCGCTGCGCCTGGTCGACAACCCCGGCTTTGCGCCGCTGGTCGGCGATGCGCGGCCTGCCATCTTTATGGGCAATGGCTCGGGCTATGCCGGCCTGCGCGGCCACCTGCGCCACCGCATCGCCCAGGGCCAGTTCGACAACTGGCTGATCTTTGGCGAACGCCGCCGCGCCCACGACTCCTATGCCGAAGACGAGGTCTGCGTCTGGCAGGCCCATGGCCAGATCGAGCGCGCCGACTACGCCTACTCGCGCGACGCCCGTGATGCCAGCCACCAGGCGCCCGGCCAAGGCCCGCACCGCTATGTGCAAGATGCTCTGCGCGCCGCCGCCGAGCCCCTCCAGGCTTGGCTGGCCCGGGGCGCCGTCATCTACGTCTGCGGTAGCTATGACGGCATGGCCACCGGCGTGGACCAGGCGCTGACCGAGCTGCTCGGCGAAGAAGGGCTGAACGCCTTGATCGACGAGGGCCGGTACCGGCGGGATGTGTACTGAGGCCGGTGCTGCAGCGCATGGGCTGAAGCAGCGATAAAAAAGGCGTGGCACCCTCGGGTCCACGCCTTTTGTCTTTGGGCTGGAGCAGCAGCAATCGGCAGCAGCAGCGCCATGCCCGCGCCGCTGCCCTCCTCCCTCTTACCAATTCACCCGCGCCGTCAACGTCACATTGCGCGCATCGCCGTACAGGCACACGCCGGTGCAGGCCGACAGATAGGTCTTGTTGGCCAGGTTCTTCACGTTGAGCGCAAACTGCCACTGCTGGTACTGGTAGCGCACAGCGGCATCCAGCAAGGTATAGGTGGGCATGCGCATGCGGTCTATCTCTTGCCAACCCACATGGCGCACACCGGCGCCCAGGCTCAGGCCCGGCAGCGCATCGACGCGGTAGTCCGTCCACAGCGATGCCATGTTGCGTGGCACCGAGACCGGCGTGGTGCCCTGGTTGCCGGTGGTGCTGCGCGTCACCTTGGCATCGGTGGTCGACAGGGCCACCACCACATCCCATTGGCGCTTGATCTGGGCGCGGCCCTCCAGCTCCAGGCCGCGTGACCGCACCTCGCCCGTTTGCTGCAAAAAGCCCACATGGTCGGGGTCGCTGGTCAGCACGTTCTGCTGCTTGATCTCATAGGCCGCCAAGGTGATCGAGGCATCCATGCCCCGGGGCTCGTACTTCAGCCCAATCTCATGCTGCTTGCCGGTGGTGGGCTTGAAGGTACGGCCACTGAAATCCATGCCCGACGAAGGCTGGAACGAGCGGCTGTAGCTGTAGTACGGCGACAGGCCGTTGTCCATCAAATACATGAGCCCTACGCGCGGCGTGAAGGCATGCGAGTTTTCGACCACATCGTCCGAGATCAGCTCCGAGCGCGCCCGGTCATAGCGCCCACCCACCATCAGCACCCAGCGCTGGTCGTACTTGATCTGGTCCTGCACATAGACCCCCACCTGGCGCATGGCCTCCTTTGAATGGACCGGCGCATTCAAGCTGGGCTGCGCGCCATAGACGGGGTTGAACACATCGATGGCCGGCATGCTGCCAAACTCCTGCTTGCGCGCAAAACGGGTCTGCGCCCAGTCCAGGCCCAACAGCAAGGTGTGCTCAAAACGGCCATGGGCCAGCTGGCCGATCAGCTGGTTGTCCACGCCCCAGCCCCGGTCCTTGTCCAGCCGCGTCAGGCCATAGCGGCCCACCATGCGGGGGTTGGCCGCGTCCACCCGGGCCTGCACGCCGGCATAGGCGTTGTCGGCTTTGTGGTCATAGGCCAGCAGGTTCTGCTTGAAGCGCCATTGCGTATTCAGCCGCTGCTCCAGCAGATAGCCCAAGGTCGCACCTTTCACATCAAAGTGGTCAAAACCCGGCTCGCCCAAAAACGTGCTGCGCCCAATGCGCCCATAGGGGTTGGGCAGCAGGCTGCCATCCAGCGGCTTGCCCACGTCGTAGTTGGCGCGGCTCTTGTTCAGATTGGCCAGCAGCGTCAGGTCAGTGTCGGGGGTCAGCTTCCAGTCAATGGCGGCCGACAGCGACAGGCGGTCATTGCGCATCTCGTCGATCATGCCGTCCGCATCGCGCGCCAGCGCGGTCAGCCGGTAGCGCATGCGGCCGTCCTCGGTCAGCTTGTCGCTCACATCAGCGGCGATCTGCTTTTTGTTCCAGCTGCCCAGCTGCAGCTCCACCTCGCGCAGCGGCTCATCGGTGGGGCGCTTGCTCACCAGGTTGAAGACGCCGCCCGGCGCCGCCTGTCCGTACAAAATCGAGGCCGGGCCTTTGAGCACCTCCACCCGCTCATAGGCATAGGGCTCCACCGCCCCGCTCAGCGAGTTGATCGGAAAGCGCGCACCATTCAGGTACAGCGGCGCCGCCCCGGTCACGTTGAAGCCGCGCACGGTAAAGCCCGTGCCAACATGGCGCATCGCCCCACCCTGCAGCGGCATGATGCCGGCCGAGTACTCCAGCGCCTGATCCAGCGAATCGGCGCCCTGGGCCACAATCTGCTCGCGCGGCACCACCGTCACCGACATGGGCGTCTCCGACAGCGGCGTATCCGTCTTGGTGGCCGTGGCGCTGCGCCGGGCCACAAAGCCGCCCACGGGGCCAGCGGCGCTCTCGCGCAGCGCATCGGCCTGCACCGTCACCGGCGCCAAGGTGGTTTCTGCTCCGGTCTGCGGCGCAGCCGCCTCAGCCGGTTTGATCACCAAGGCCCGCCCCTGGGGCACCACCACCAGGCCACTGCCCGCCAGCAACTGCGCCAGCGCCTGGCGCGGCGCCATGCTGCCCGATACCGCCGGCCCCTGCTTGCCCGCCACCACCGCCGGGGCATACAAGAGCTGCAGCCCCGTTTGCTGGGCCAGGGTATGGATCGCCTGCCCCAAAGGCTGGGCCGCAATCGCCACCTGGGCCGGGGCCTCCGCCTGGGCCTGGGCCCAAGCGGGAATGGCCCCGGCCACGAACAAAGACAGGGCCAAGGCCCGGGGTGCAAAAACACTGCGCGACTGCCGCATAAACAAGGTCTCCAACTGCCTGGAAATAGCCAGCACTACCCATGGAGTCGCACGGGCGGGCAGAACCCTCAGGTCGGTTGGGTAAAAAATTTGGATTATTTTTGAAGGGGAAGCGGTGCCGGGGTTGCAGGTGATGCCACGATGACGACTCGGGGCTGTAAATTCAACCAGCCAATGCAACTAGATGCAGAAATGAAAGAGCCTTTATGCGACCACTCGATGAACTGCTGGAAACTCAAGAGCCGGCCCTTCCACTTGTCGAACAATGGATCCGCGAGGCTGAACTCCCCGTCGAGATACTTCCCCCTTCAGCCAACAATGGTGATGTTCTCGTTGAGCTACAAGTGACGACCCGCTCCGTTCTAGGTGCCATTGCCTATGGAACGGGCGGCATCCTGATAGATGGTGGCTGGCTAAGGCTGCTTGGCTCTGGGCACACCAGGCTACCTCGCAATATCGCCGCGTGGAACGCGGCGCGGTCGAATGGATTTTGCCTTGTGGCAGATGATGTCGTCGGTGGCTTCTTTGCACTCAATGGGGGAGCCTTCGACGGCGACATAGGGGTAGTGCACTATCTGGCACCAGACACACTTCAGTGGGAGAGCTTGGATATTGGTCACACAGCGTTCACACAATGGGCGATGACCCAACGTCTCCACACGTTCTACGCTCAGATGCGCTGGGATGGGTGGCAGGAAGATGTACGCAATTTGCTGGGCGACCAGTGCTTCAGCTTCTATCCCTTCCTCCATACACAAGAAGGGTCAACACAGACTAGTTCAAGACGCGCGGTACCAGTTGCGGAGCAATACGCTCTGAACATAGGTTAGAGATTGAATGTCATCAGGGGACAGAAGCTGAGGTTTTTTCAGCCGTAGCGACTCACCGCCTCAGGTCGTTGACCAACAATTGGAGTCTTTGCTTAACGCCTCAATGGCGGATGCACCAGCAAACCAGCGGCTTCAGACCTGCCCCAACGCTTCGCAAGCATTCACACCTCGCGCTCTGCCCAGCTCCCGCTCGTGATCGGGCGGGTCAGCTGGTCAATCTTGGCATCAATCAACGACAGCCGTGCTCTTGCATGCGCATCGTCTTGGGTCGCCTGCATCAATAGCTCGGCGCCTTCCGCCTTCAACGCCTTTAAATAGGAGTCCGGTGTTCCATCCTCTTCAGCAGAATCTGACATGCTTGTCTCCCCAGTCTCTTGAGCAGAAATGGTAACTGGCCCAAAACAAAATGCAACGATTACGCACATAAAAAATAAGTTAAATCAATAACTTATATCAAGCTTGATTGCTCGACAATCGCTGCTATTTGTCCGGTCGACATCACTTGCTTGCGCAACAATCCGAAAGCAGAGCAGGCACTGGAATGCGGCATCCCGAGCCGGTAAACAGGCAGCCGTAAACATCTGACGGCGGTAGCAAGGCCGTTGGCCAGAGCCGTACTCACTTGCGGTCAACACAGCGAACGCAGCCGGATTCGGACATTGCCGCCTCCAACCCCATCGGCCGCGCCTAGCCCGCAACACTGTCAGTCGAGCAACTGACATCCTCCCATTGCCCCAGCCCTGCCTGCATGGCGCCCAACTTGCCGCGCACCAGCTCCAGCGCATCACTGCCCAGCAGCAGATGTGCGGGCGGCCGCTCGGCGGCAGTGGCGATGCGCAGCATCACAGCGGCTGCCTTGGCCGGGTCGCCTAGCTGCTTTCCGCTGACCGCTTGGCGGCGCGCTCGCACGGGATCAAACAGCGCGTCATAGTCGCTGATGCTGCGGGGTGCGCGCACCATCGAGCGTCCGGCCCAGTCTGTCCGGAATGAGCCCGGCGCGACGGCCGTCACGTCAATGCCCAGCGCTGCAACCTCCTTGCCCAGCGCTTCGGAGATCCCTTCCAGCGCAAACTTGCTGCCGCAGTAGTACGCAATGCCCGGCATGGTGATAAAGCCGCCCATCGATGTGATGTTCAGAATGCGCCCACGGCGGCGGGCCCGCATAAAAGGGAGGAAGGCCTTGATGACCGCAACCGCGCCAAAGACATTGACGTCAAATTGCCGCCGCAGATCTTCCAGCGGGCTCTCTTCCAGAATGCCTTCGTAGCCGTAGCCGGCGTTGTTGACGATGACGTCCACCGGCCCGATTGCCTTTTCCACGTCCTGGGCCACCCGCTCAACTGCCGCGTGGTCGGTCACATCCAGCTGCCGGGCTATCGCCTGGCTGGGGTGCATGGCCTGGAATGCCTGTGCGTCTTCGGCGCTGCGCACGGTGCCGATGACGCGATGCCCTGCGGCCAGCGCCACTTGGGAAAGAGCCTTCCCAAAGCCGCTGCTGACGCCGGTGATAAAGAAAGTTTTAGAGGATGAATCGCGCATGCTGGCTCCTGAAGGTACGAGGCCAAATGGTAGGCAAGCACGCGGCATCCAGAAATGGCGTACGCTATCCGGTCATTGCCTATTCCTACACCATGATGACTTCCACCCCGAGGCCCAGCATGGCCGCACTGCTGTCCAGCTTGGCGCTCCATGAGGGTTACACCCTGAGCCCCCTGCCCGGCGTGCGCTGGTTGCGCAGCAACCGGCCCTTGGACGTTACGCCGGTGCTGTACGAGCCGGGTATCGTCATCGTCTGCCAGGGACGCAAGCGCGGTTGGCTGGACGACCAGGAGTTTGTCTACGACGAGCAGCATGTGCTGGCTGTAGCCGTGCCCGTGCCCTTTGTCATGCAGACGGAAGCCAGCGCTGAACGTCCCTTGCTGGCCATCTACCTGCGGCTGGATTTGCAACTGGCTGCCGACATCGCCATCCAGGTGGACGAGCAGCTGCCCCATGCCACGCCGATCAGTTCGATCAGGCCGTCCAGCCTGGTGTCTTCCAGGATGGATGCAGCCCTCGCCGACGCAGTCACCCGCCTCTTACAGGCCATGTCCAAACCGCTGGAAGCCCAGGTGCTGGGCCCCTCCATCCTGCGAGAGATCTACTTCCGCGTGCTGACGGGTGAGCAAGGCGAAACCCTGCGTGCTTCGCTGGCCGCGCAAGGGCGCTTCGGGCAAATTGGCCGTGCCATTCAGCGCATCCACCGCGAGCACGCCAGTCCACTGACCGTGGCAATGCTGGCACACGAAGCGGGGCTGGGTGCGGCCGCTTTCCACCACCACTTCAAGGCCGTGACCCGCGTATCGCCGATGCAGTACCTCAAGTCCATCCGCCTGCACCAAGGGCGGCTGCTGATGATGCGGCGTGGCATGACCGCCGCCGCTGCTGCATCAGCTGTAGGTTACGAGAGCCCCTCCCAGTTCAGCCGGGAGTTCAAGCGCCTGTTCGGGCTACCACCGCAGGCCGAGGTGGAACGCATCAAGCATGCGTTCGCGCTGCCGCCGCTGCCGGAGGGACCTTTTGTGACTTCTCACTAGTTGCCCTTGGTCGATGAGTGGCAGCCCAGCACCTCTATCCCTGAAAATAATCACCGCTCGATTCAACCCGCCCCGCTTCATGAGGAGCCAACATGAAAAAACTACCTGACGATTTTCCGTTTCTCCAGGACATGTACGCCGATGGCTACTTCCCCAAGGACCTCGTCGACAAGCTGCGCGATGCCATTCAGGAAGTCGCAATGTTCGTCGGACAAGGCGGCCATTCGTTAGATGCGGTTCAGTCCCAATTGGATGTGATGACCGAAAAGATCAACGATCTTCAGGCCGAATTTGAAGACCGAGGCAGTGAGATTGAGACCGTCGCCAGAGACTCGATTGGCACCACGGTCGAGGCCATGCTCAGCTTCTTTGAGGTGGACATTGACACCGAAGAGGCCATTCGTGCCCGGGACTGGTAAGCGAGGCAGATCCCGTCTTTTCAGCGGCAAGCCTATAGCGGCCGCTGAATTCAATCGTTAAACGCCTATTCCGGCCCGTCCCAGACCATCACCTGTGAAAAGCAGATTTACTCCCCACATGAAGAAGCTTTCGACCTGGCTCACACCGGGTGTGATGGTCGCGATCGCATTTGGATTGGTCATTGGCGGTTCGTGCCTGCTGGGGTACCTACTTCCTGCCGCAAGAGATGAGGTTCAAGAATGCAGGTATCAGTGCAAGCCCAAGCAGGGAAATTTGGTGGACGACAATAACTACCCCATGTCAACAAGGGGTAGCTACCGGCAAATCTGTCAATGCTCGTAATACGTTCAACCCAGGAAACAAGGCCATGCCCCCGGCCAGTGGCCGCGCCCGACCAGGGTCACCCAAAATAAATGCGAGCAGACGGCGTGTGCATGACAGCTGCCTCCTGGTTGCACACCGTGAAGACTCAGCGCTTCCGCAAGCGGCATGCACTACAGCGGACTCCATGCGGGCAAGTCCGCTCGGTGGAGGGGTTGGCATCCACCCGATAGCGCATCCAGGTTTTCAGGCACAGCATCGAATTCGATGACGTCATTGAAGTCATTCAGTGCTGATGGTGGTTCGCCAGTCAGCTACCGTGCTGCCAGCTTTTGTAGACAAACTCCAGGCTGTAGCCATCGAGGTCCCGGACCTGGGCCGCGAAGTAACGGGGGTCGTAGTGCAGTTGCGCGCCAGGGGGGTGAATCTCGGTTCCGCCGGCGGCAAGTGCTGCCGCATGGGCGCGCCTCACCATCTCCTCGGATTCGGCCACCAAGCCGATGTGCAACGCCCCGGGAGCTGCCGTGCCCTGCCGAAGCCAAAAAAACATACGCCCCTTCGCGCCAAAGCCCTTCAAATCAGGATGTCCCGCAGGGCCGTCTGCGCCGTCGTAGTCGTGGCGGGCGGTGATGCCAAGGACAGGGAGCAGCTTTTCGTAGAAGGTGAGCGAGCGGTCGATATGGTTCACCGTGAGAAATACATGGTCAAGCATCAATGCTTCCTTTCAGATGGTGTAGCCGCCCGCGACTTCGATGTTCTGCGCGTTGATCCAGGCGCCGTCGCTGGCCAAAAGCATGGCAATCACACGCGCGACCTCGTCGGGTTCGCCGACCCTGCCCAGCGCAGTTTGCGCGGCCAGCAAACGCTCAAACTCAGCATTGAGGCCGCCACCCAGCTCCGTGCGGATGGCCCCGGGTGACACCGAGTTGACGCGGATCCGGCGTTCGCCAAACTCCTTGGCCATGTAACGTGTCAACACTTCGAGGCCCCCTTTGAATGATGCATAAGGCGCCACCCCTGCCGTGGCCACGCGCGTCGTTGCACTGGTCAGGTTCACGATGCTGGCGCCGTCTCTGAGCAGCGGCAACAAAGTCTGGGTCAGGAAGAACGGACCTTTCAAGTGCACGTTCATCAAGCCGTCGAACTGGTCCTCGGTGACGGCCGCAATCGGGTTGAAGATACCGTAACCCGCGTTGTTCACGAGGCCCGATAGCCTGTCAGCCTGCCAGGTCGAGGCCAAGGCCTCCTGCACCGCGAGCCGGAAGGACGCAAACGTGCTGATGTTGGCCACGTCCAGGGGCAGGGCAACGGCCTGTCCCCCGTCAGTGGCGATGTGCCGAACCACCTTTTGCGCAGCCTCGGGGTTTCGGTGGTAGGTCAGGATAACGCCCTGTCCGCGGCGAGCGCAGTCAATGGCGGTGCTTGCACCGATGCCTCGGCTGCCTCCGGTGATAACGACGATGTCCATATGAAGTTCCAACAAGTTCCAGTGCTTCAACGATAGGCTTTCACGCGCGATATCGCCCACCTGTTCCTGCCTAACTCCTGCCCATTTCTGCTTGTTCGCTTGTACCGCTGCCAAGATCGCGGTCCAATGTCGCATGAATGAGCAACTGAACGAACTCCGCGCGCTGGCGGCCCATGCCGAAAACCGGAGGACGGAGACCGGTATCCCGCGCGTGGCGATGGTGCAGGGGGCTATTCCGGAGCACCAGCTGGCCGCCGTGTACGAACCGATGGTCAATCTCATTCTTCAGGGAAGCAAATCGATGTCCGTAGGCGGCCAGACCTTGCACTACGACCCTGCCACCTACTTTGTCATGTCCATCGAGCTTCCAGCGGCCGGGGTCGTGCGCCCAAGCCGCACCGGGGAGCCCTACTTGGCCGTAAGCCTGACCCTGGTGCCGGCGCTGCTGGCGGAGCTGCTGGCGGATCTGCCCCATGCTGCGCAAGAACCCGCCAGGGAGTCGGGATTCTCCGTTGCGGCGGTAACGCCCCAGTTGCTGGACGCCTGGGTTCGCATGCTGCGACTGATGAAGGCTCCGGCAGACATTGCGGTGCTGGCCCCCGCCTACGAACGCGAGATTCTCTACCGCGTGCTCCAGGGCCCCATGGGTTGGATGCTGCGCGACATTGCCACGCCGGACACCGCCTTGGCACGCATCAACCGGGTGGTGCAGCGCCTGCGCCATGAGTTCGCGCAGCCCTTGCGGATGGAGGCGCTCGCGGCCGACGCGGCGATGAGCGTTTCTGCATTTCATCGCCACTTCAAGGCGGTGACCTCGCTCAGTCCGCTGCAATACCAAAAGCAGGTCCGCCTGCTCCAGGCCAGAACGCTGCTCATCACGGCAGGGCACAACGTCACGTCAGCCGCTCACGAGGTGGGTTACGAGAGCGCGACCCAATTCAGCCGGGAATACGCCAGAGCGTTCGGAATGCCGCCCGCCAAGGATGCGGCTCGTCTTGCCGCAGGCATGCGGTAAATAAGGCATATGCAAGCGGATTTGCGCCCCCTGCAGTGAGCGGCACGGGCATAGGCCTCTTAGCCGTTCCTCCCTTTTCCGCTGCAGTGCGCCGCGTTCAGCCGGCCCGGGGCAGCCAGCCCGGGGCAGCCGGCGATAGATCTGGGCCGCTCGCTGCTGCCGACGGTCGTGGGTACGCTCCTTGCAGGAGGAGACGCATGCACGGCGGACGCATGCCCCGCCCTGTCGCGCCAGGCCCCGCGCTGCCACCTCAACGCAGCTTCACGATCTCCGTCACCCCGCCCTCGGTCTTGAGCCGCACCGGCAGCAGCAGCGGCAGCGCCTGGGCAAAGCTGGCCGCCTCGCGCAGGTCAAAGCTGCCGCCCACCCGCATCGCAGCGACGGCCGGGTCGCGCACGACCAGGCGGGTCTCGCCATAGCGCTCAAACTCGGCCAGCGCCTGCGCCAGCGGTGCGTCCTGAAAATTCACCCGCCCTTTGCGCCAGGCCGCGACATGGCCCACCGGCAAGGCCTGCGGCCCTGCCAGGCTGCCCTCGGCCTGCGCGGTCACCCGCTGGCCGGCCACCAGCTCCACCGCTGCCGGCCCGGCCAGGGTCTGGGCGTCCACACCCATCTGCGCCACCCGCACCCGGCCTGATTCGACCTCGACCACCGTCTGGCCGGCATCCAGCCCGGCGCGGGTATGGCGTACCGAGAATCTGGTGCCCAGCACCGTCACCAGGGTGTGCCCCGCCCGCACCTCAAACGGGCGCTGTGCATCGGCGCTGGCATGGAACAGCGCCTGGCCCTCGAGCAAGCGCACCTCGCGCCGGCCCCGGAACAGCTGCACCTGCGCCTGCGATGCGGCATCGAGCAGCATCTGCGAGCCATCGGGCAGCCGTATCTGCAGCGCCTGGCCGCGCTCGGTGGCGTAGTGCTCGCTGAACAGCGGCTGGCTGCGCCAGTGCGACCAGCCCAGCCAGCCGCCCACTACCAGCACCAGCACGGCAGCGGCCATGCCCAGATTGGGCAGCCAGTGGCTGGCAGACCACCAGCGTGCCCGGCGCCGTGCGGCTACGGCGCTGGGCGGGATAGCTGCCGCAATGGTCGCTGCGGGTTCGGCAGCTTCAGCGGTAGCCGCCACTTGCTCCTGTGCCTGTGCCTGCGCCTGTGCCTGTGCCTGCGCCTGCGCTTGTTCCTTGTCGCGCGCCAAGCCCGCCCGCAGCGCATGCTGCAGCGCTGGCGGCATCGCACGCAGCCGGGTGTGGCTGTGCTCCAGCGCATCCAGCGCCTGCGCATGGGCCGGGTCGGCCGCCAGCCAGGCGGCCAAGGCGGCAGCCTGCTCGGCGGGCAGTGCCTGGCCGCTGCGCCGGCGCGTGGCCCACAGGGCGGCCTGCAGGCCCAGGGCATCCTGGCCCTGCGCAAACGCCGCAAATGCGGCCTCATCGGCAGCATCCTGGCGGTCAGCATCGGCGGTGTGGGGGCGGGGCAAGGTCATCGCTGGGGGGTGTCGTCGTGCCGGTATCAAGGCTGGCGGGTGGCAGGCAAGGCGGCATCTGGCCGCTGGGCTGCGCTGGGCGCCCCGCCTTGCTGCAGCAGCTCGCAGGCGCGGCAGGCCAGGCGGCCACGGGCAATATGCTTTTCCACCATGCTCAGCGATATGCCCATGCGCTGGGCAATCTGGGCATAGGGCATGTCGTCAAACACATGCAGCATAAACGCTTCACGGCAGCGCAGCGGCAAGGCCTCAATGGCCGAGGCATAGGCGGCCATCGCCTGCGCGCTCGACAGCAGCGCGTCGGGCTCCTCATGCGCGGGGCCCGGGGGTTGGGCGGTTTCATCGAGCGCATGCAGGTCCTCGTGCGTGCGCAGCTGCGCGCGCCGGTACTGGTCCACCATCACATGGCGCGCCGTCTGGTAGAGCAGCGCGCGCGGCTCGGCGATCGCTGCGCGCGCCTGCTCCATCGCCAGCACCCGGGCGTAGCTCTCCTGCACGATGTCGGCAGCGGCATCGCGGTCGCGCACCTGGCGCAGGCAGAAGTTCAGCAGTTCTCGGTAGTAGTGGACGAACACGGGTCAGCGGCCAGACAGGGGGATCGCAGGGATATCGCAGTGCTTGTGCAGCCATGGCGCCATGCAATAACGCGAATGAATCGCATTATCCATATTTTGACTACTGTTTACATATAATAAGAACCATTCTCATCGCGTCACCCCCAACACCATGCACCCAGGCCCCGGCATTCCGCCCTCACCTTCTGTCGATCCGGTGCAGGCCCTGTACGAGGCGCACCACAGCTGGCTGGTCGCGAGGCTGCGGCGCAAGCTCGGCTGCGCCTGGGATGCGGCCGATCTGGCGCAAAACACCTTTGTGCGCGTGCTGGGCACCCAGCGCCAGCAACTCCAGGCGCTGCTGGAGCCGCGCGCCTACCTCACCACCATTGCGCAGCGCCTGCTGTCCAACCACCTGCGCCGCCGCCAGATCGAGCGCGCCTACCTCGATGCGCTCGCGCTGCTGCCCGAGCCCGTGGCCCCGCCGCCCGATGCGCAGCTGATGGTGCTCGAAACCCTGGTCGCCATTGACCGCCTGCTCGGCGGCCTGCCGGTGGTTGCCCGCAAGGCCTTTTTGCTGTGGCGGCTGGAGGACCTGACGCAGGAAGAAATTGCCCAGCAGCTGGGCATATCGCGCACCAGCGTGCGCCGCCACCTGGCCGCAGCGGCCGAGCGCTGCTATTTTGCGGACCAGGCCTGAGATGGCCGCACCCGAACACCTGCCCGGCAGCCTGCCGCTGGGCGCGCAGGCCATGCCTGGCGCGCTGCCGCCCACCATCCCACCCGCCGTTGCCCAGGCCGCCGTGCGCTGGCTGCTCGATCTGGAGCCCGGCGACAGCACCGCTGCCCGCCGCAAGCGCCAGCAGTGGCAAAGCTGGCTCGACGCCGACCCGCTCCATGCCCAGGCCTGGCAGCGCATGGCGCAGATCGATGGCCAGTTGCGTGGCGTGCCCACGGCAGTGGCAGTGCAGACCCTCGCCTCCCCTGCGCTGTCGCGCCGCCACGCGGTGCGCCTAGCGGTGATGCTGGGGGCCGGTGCTGGCGGCCTGCTGGCCCTGGGCCACAGCCCGCTGGGCGAACAGGCCTGGCTCAGCGCCAGCGCCGATCTATCAACAGCCACCGGTGAGCAGCAGCGCACGGTTTTGGCCGATGGCACGCGCCTGCTGCTCAATACCGCCACGGCCGTGGACCTGCGCTACAGCAGCAGCGAGCGGCTGATTGTGCTGCGCGCCGGGGAGATCCAGATCGAGAGCGCCGCCGACCCCAGCCCCGACCCTGCCACCGGCCAGGCCCGCCCCTTGCGGGTGCGCAGCAGCCAGGGCTGGGCGCGCGCCATTGGCACGCGCTTTAGCGTGCGCCAGTATGCGGACGACACGCTGGTGCAGGTGCAAGAAGGCCAGGTAGAACTGCAGCTGCTACCAGATTTGCGCAACGACATGGGCCAGACCCTGCGCCTGGCTGCTGGCGAGCAAGGCCGCATCGCCGCCAGCGGGCTGCTGCGCCAGGGGCCCGCTCCCACTGCCGGCCTGGCCTGGACCCAGGGCATGCTGGTGGCCGACGATATGCGTCTGGGCGACTTTATCGCCGAGCTGGCCCGCTACCGCCCCGGCCGCCTGCACTGCACGCCCGAGGCCGCAGCCTTGCGCGTATCGGGCAGCTACCCCTTGGCGGATACCGACAAGGTGCTGGCGGCGCTCAGCCAGACTTTGCCGCTGCGCATCAGCAGCCGTACGCGCTGGTGGGTCACGGTGGACAAAAGCTAATCACGCAAGCGCATCCCTCAGCGTATTGAAAAAAAGATGGCCAATTGGCCTAGCCCGCGTGTCAAGCCCTGCACAAGCGCCGCAAAAACCATGGCGGCGCGCTGCAACCAGCTTGTCAAACTCGGGACCTATTCGCATGTACCGCTCTCGCTTCTCTGCCCCCGCCACACCCCGTGGCACCGCGCTCTCCGCCCATCTGCTGTGCCTGGGCCTGGCCGCCTGCGCCAGCCTTGCAGCACTGGCACCCACCTCTGCCCAGGCGCAGGCCCAGCAGCCAGCCCACACCCCTGCGGCGCGCAGCTACTCCATCCCTGCCGGCCCGCTGGCCGCAGCGCTCAACCGCCTGGGGCAGGAATCGGGCACGCTGATCTCGTTCGCGCCCGATACCGTTGCCGGCCTGCACAGCCCCGGCGTGCAGGGCGCCGCCGATGTGGGCCAGGCGCTGGGCAGTCTGCTGGCGGGCTTGCCGCTGCAGGCCCAGCGCGACGCCAGTGGCAGCTATGTGGTGCGCCGTGTGGCACCCACCGCCGCAGCACCGGCTGCAGTGGCCGCAAGCGCGGCAGAAGGCGCGCCCAGCATCACCTTGCCTGAGCTGCGCGTAACCGCCCAGGCCGAGCGCAGTGCCACCACCGAAGGCACCGGCAGCTACACCATCCGCAGCACGGCAGCCGCCACCGGCCTGCAGCTGTCGCCGCGCGAGACGCCGCAATCGGTCAGCGTGCTCACGCGCCAGCAGATCGAGGACCAGGGCATCACCAGCATTGGCGAGGCCGCGCGCCACATCACCGGCATCTCGGCCATCAGCTCCGACAGCGACCGCACCGATCTGGACGCCCGGGGCTTCTACATCGACAACTACCAGTACGACGGCGTGCCCACCTATGTTGCCAATGACTTTTTTGGCGCCTCGATGCTCGACCCGATTCTGTACGACCGCATCGAGGTCGTGCGTGGTGCGACGGGCCTGATGACCGGCGCGGGCAACCCCGGTGCTTCGGTCAACCTGGTGCGCAAACGCGCCAGCAGCAAAACCTTCACCGGCTCGGCCAGCCTCAGCCTGGGCTCCTGGAACGAGCGCCGCGCCACCCTCGACCTGAGCACGCCGTTGACCGATGACGGCCGCATCCGCGCCCGCGTGGCCGCGATGGCCGACGAGCGCGACTCGCACCTGGACCGCTACCACACGCGCAACCGCGCCTTGCTCGCCACCGTCGAGGCCGATCTGACGCCCGACACCACCGCCTGGATCGGCCTGGAGCACCAGGCCAAGCGCCCCACCGGCGTCACCTGGGGCGGTCTGCCCATGGTCTACCAGGATGGCAGCGCCACGCACTGGCCGCGCTCGTTCAGCATTGGCGCCGATTGGACCGAGTGGAACACCACCAGCCGCACCACCTACGCCGGGCTCGAGCACCGCTTTGACAATGGCTGGTCCATCAAGGCCAATGCCAGCCGCCTCGATGCCGACTACACCTCCAAGCTCTTTTACCTGCTGAACGAACCCGACAAGAACACCGGCCTGGGCCTGGGCCCCTACCCCAATTACTCGCGCCAGAGCTTTGCGCAAAACAGCGGCAGCCTGCAGGCCACTGGGCCATTTGATCTGCTCGGCCGCAAGCACGAGGCGGTGCTGGGCCTGACCGGCAGCCAGTCCAACTACGCCTACGGCAACCATGCCTACACCGCCACCCCCGTGGGCAATATCTTTGACTGGGATGGCTCCTACCCCGAGCCGGTCTGGGGTGCCTTCCGCCCGCTGGGCGATGACCGCACGCGCCAGACTGCCGTCTACGGCGCGCTGCGCCTGTCGCTGGCCGATGACCTCAAGCTCATCGCCGGTGGGCGCGAAACCCGCTGGGAAAGCCAGAGCCTGACGGAGACGCGCAAGCACAAGGTCTTCACGCCTTACGCGGGCCTGCTGTATGACCTGAACGCCACCTACACCGTCTACGCCAGCTATACCGATATCTTCCAGCCGCAAAACTACCAGGACACGCAGGGCCGCTACCTGGACCCTGTGACCGGCAAAGCCTACGAGGCCGGCATCAAGGCCGCGTTTCTCGATGGCAAGGTCAATGCGTCCCTGGCCGTGTTCCGCATTGCCCAGGACAATGTTGCCGTGCAAGACGGCGACAACATGATTGGCGGCACCGGCAACCCCGCCTACCGGGGCGAGAAGGGTGTCACCAGCAAGGGCTTTGAGGCCGAGGTCTCCGGCGAGCTGGCCCGGGGCTGGCAGCTGATTGCCGGTTTTGCCCGGGCCGATGCCCGCGCCGCCGATGATTCGCGCCTGCAGTCGCAGCGCCCCAACAACATGGCCCACCTCTACACCAGCTACCGCCTGCCCGGCAACTGGAGCGCCCTCAAGGTGGGCGGAGGCCTGACCTGGCGCGGCGCCACCTACGCCACCACCACCACGTCGACGGACGTGGAGGCGCGCCGCGACCAGGGCTCCATCACCCTCGCCAGCCTGATGGCCAGCTACGACATCTCGCGCCAGCTGTCGCTGCAGCTCAACATCAACAACCTGTTCGACAAAACCTACTTCGACTTTGCCGGCAGCCAGATCTACTACGGTGCGCCGCGCAAGTTCACGCTGACCGCCAAGTACGATTTCTAATCGGCACCAAGCGCCAACAACAACGCCCGCTGGCAAACCCAGCGGGCTGCTTGTCTCAGGCTTGGTGGAGATGTCGCACAACCCATGCTCTGCCCCATGGCTGGGTCTTAGGGATCCGGCAAATGTGCGGCTTGAAAACCCAAGAACATCTGCAGAATCAGTGCGAGCGGTTGATCGATCCATTCTCAGGCCCCTTGCAAAGATTCCCAGTACCTGGGGCAGCAGTCCCACCCGCTAAGGCGACACGTTTTCAGTAAGCAGCGCGTTAGCGCCCCGACAGTCAAATAGGGCTCTTTTAGGTGAAGGCCTTTGCTATACTGCCGCGCACAGGCAGGAGAGCCGCCATCAACACCCCAGCTGACATCGACCTGAGCGTCCTCACTGCGACGAACTCCAGGGCCGCACACTACATTCTTGAAATCGTTAAAGCGCAGACTGGCATGGGGCTGGTAGGCATGGCCTGGGTTCGCTCCAATATGTGGCGTGCATGCGCTGTGGTGGACGACATGGGCCTGGGCATGAAAGCCGGTGACGAACTGGATGTGGACAGCACCCTGTGTAAGGACGTCATGGAATCCCAGCTTGGGATTGCATTTGATGACGCGCTGGACCACCCTGTTTTTCGCGACCATAAAACGCCCAAGCTCTACGGATTTCGCGCCTATATCAGCGAACCGATTCTGCTAACCGATGGCAGCTATTTCGGTAATTTGTTTGCCTTGGATGCAGAGCCCAGGCCCATCACAAGCGAGAAAAACCGCGCCATTTTTACCGCTTGCGCCGGTATTCTTGGCAAGCTTCTCCAAGACCAGCTGATATCCCAGCAGCTGACCAACGAAATTCAAAGCTTTAAAGAGACGGGCAACGCCCGCGAGGTGTTCCTGGCCGTTGTCGCCCACGATCTACGCAACCCTTTGCAGGCGATCACGATGGGCGCAAAGATGCTCGCGCGGGGCGACGAGCCCAAGGCGGCCAAGCTCGGAGAGCGCATCGCTACCAGCGCCCGCCGCATGAGCAAGCTCATAGATGATCTCGTCGATTACGCCAAAGGCCGCGCCGGCAACGCCATATCCGTGGCCCCTGAACCCACGCAAAACCTCGCGGCGGCCCTGCACACCGTCGTCGATGAGTTTGTAGAAGCGCATCCGCAGCATGCGTTCGTCGCATCGCTTCAGCTCCCAGCGGAGGTACGTGTCGACATCCCACGTATCCAGCAGCTCTTATCCAACCTGCTGGGAAACGCGGTGGCCTATGGCGGGTCTGACTTTCCGATTCAGATCACCGGCAGCCTGGAAGGAAAAGACATCGTCATTCTGGTCAACAACCGGGGGCCTCTGGTACCGGACGAAGTGATGGCCCAGATGTTCGACCCCCACTTCCAGGGGCCCAAGTCTGCCGCCACCAGCATGGGGCTGGGCTTGAGCATCTGCAAACAGATCGTCGCAGCCCACCAGGGAAGCTTGACAGTGCTATCTTGTTCAGATGCCGGCACCACCTTCACGATCAGACTGCCCGTGGTTCTGTAGGCGGACAAGAATAAGCCGGGCGCTGGAAACAGCACGAGGTCGATAAGTCACCAACACGGCCCAGCAAGCCCAAAATGAGACTAAGACAGCTCCGAACCTGGCGCCCGTCCGAAGGCCGTGCACAGAGCACGTCCCCGCACCAACCACGCAAAAATAGCCCGCTGGCTAACCAGCAGGCTATTTTTATTTGGGCAACAAAATGCGCTACCCCATCAAAGGCCAATGCAGTAAGGAATTTGATCCCCAGCAACGTACCCATTCAAGGGGTTAAGACAGCCCCTGAGACTAGGCGTCCCCGACGAGGCGCGCAACCGCAGACAGTACTGAAGGTACGGCAAGGTTCTGCAACGAAGTATCAGGGCCTGTATTAGCCCCGCCCCGATCAAATCCAAGGGACGCCGTAGTATTCATTCACCTTTCGGCCATATTCGTCGTTATAGTCCTGCGTCGTCTCACGCGCATAGCGCGGCGCGCCTTCCAGCTGCTCCTTGGTGAGCGACACAACATAGCCGCCCAGGCCCGTGTCGTACTTCAGCGTTTCCCAAGGCAGAGGGTACACATCGGTGCCCATGCCCAAAAAGCCGCCAAACTCCATCACCGCGTAGCGGACCTTGCCGGTGAGCTTGTCCAGCAGCAGGCTTTCCACCGAGCCCAGCTTGTCGCCATTGGGGTTGTACACCTTGGTGCCTTGCACCTTGTCCGAAGAGATCACGCTCGATGCTGTGTTGATCGTATTCATAGGGTTCTCCTGTGTTGGAAAGCGGGATTGCAAAGGGGCCGATGCGGGGTGCCGGTAAGAGCGCTTCCGTGATGTCTCGGCCTTGGATTCAATGCTAAACAGCGGCGCGGTCCAGCCGGGTAGTCATCGCCGTCCGATAGCCGTAGGACGGGCCGCACCGGTTTTGCAGGACTGGAAAAAGCGCCCATTTCTGCGGGGCGTATCGTCTCCCGTAAGCCCCTGCGCACGTGGGCTCGCCCACCACAGATGCCCCTGCACACCGTCTTGGATGGGTGAGCAGCTGCCACACCGCATTGGCAGGGCTGCGCCACAAGCGCCATGCGTCGCCCTGCCTGCGGTGCACCAGGCGGGGCTAGCGCCGGCGTGCAGCGCAGCCCCAGCGCCAGCCATTGCAGCAACGCCTGCAAACAACCCAGCCTGGGGATGTAACGCCACCAAGCCCAAAAATCCCGCCAATATATCCGCCAGAACCCTATAACCCGCTAGACACTTCAAAATTTCCAGTAATCAACGAAAACCCATCACTCGCAAATCAGGACTTATCGCATAAAATTAAAATTATTAACACCCTCAATTAGATAATTTAAAAATAAAATAAAAAGCAAATTATCAATATTGTCTCTCCACAGAAACAACTGAAGCCGTGACTACGGCATAAGCACGTAGTATCTTTCTTCCTCGGTGGTTAAAAATTCATTCGAATCTTGTATACAAATACCATACCAGCGGGGATTCATCATGGACACAGATCAGTGCATAAACGGCGCTTCAAAAGACAGAGAGGATGCCTTAGCCAAACCCCGGGTTCGCAGCATCGTGCGGGTGCCCATCATTCTGGCCAGTGGGCACAAGGCCGCATCAGAAATCATCAGCTTTGGCAACCTGAGCGACAACGGCGAGCACTTTGCGGTGCGGTTTGAGCGCCCAAACGCCAAAGCGCCGCTGGTGCGCCTGCATTCAGAGTGCATCACGGGCGACGCGCTGGCCTCCGCACGCTGCGACTGCGGTCCCCAGCTCCAGGAAGCACTGCAACGCCTGCATACCGAAGGGGGCCTGCTCCTGTATTTGCGCCAAGAAGGCCGAGGCATTGGCCTTTATCGAAAACTGGAAGCCTACCTATTACAAGATCAAGGATTGGATACCTTTGCAGCGAATCGGGCTTTGGGCCATAAAGACGACGAGCGCAGTTACCAGGTCGCCGCTGACATGCTCCAAGCGCTGGGCATTCACACCATCCGCTTGCTCAGCAATAATCCCGACAAACAAAAGCAACTCAGCATGGCAGGCATTACCGTGGAGTCACGCATCCCTACCGGGGTGTTTGTCGATGCCGATAATCGCCATTACCTGGAAACCAAGGTCAAGCACTCACGCCACTCCATCGACGTTCCGGCTCTGCAAAAGGAAACCCCATGATCTCCCACCTATCGCCCATCAGCGGCGTTGCCACCCATGGCGGTCGCTATATTGCAAGCGCCGGATACGACAACCAGGTGATCTTGTGGGACGCCCACCAGAAAATCGCACTGGCCCGTGCCTGGCATGACCATCTGGCTAACCAGCTGTCCTTCAGCAGCGACGGCCAGCATTTGATCAGCGCCTCCAGCGACCACACGGCCCGGTTGTGGTCCGTGCCTGGCATGAAGCTCATCTGCGTGCTCTCCGACCATGGGGATGATGTAGAAATGGCCCAGTTCCACCCCACCGAGGCGCTGATCGCCACTGCCTCGCGCGACCACCATGTGAGGGTCTTCGACTTCCAAGGCCGGCTCCGGCACTGCCTCGCAGGCCATAGCGCCGATGTGATCTCGATAGCCTGGTCCGCCAATGGCCAGACACTGCTATCGTCCAGCGACGACGGCACGCTCAAGCAATGGTCACTGGCAACGGGAGACCTGCTCCAGGACATTGACCTTGGCGGCGTAGAGACCGACACCATTGCCATCGCCAACAATGGCACCGTCTATGCGGGCAATGATGCCGGCATGATCTTGACCATCGACGGCAGCCATCGCCAGGCAACACCGGCACACCAGGCTGGCATCAAGCGATTGGTTTACCAGGACAACGAGCAGTTGCTGGTGAGCTTGAGCTATGACCGGCTGCTGCGCGTCTGGAAAGCGCAATCCAGCGCCCTCACCCCCATTGCGCAGTCGAGCATTCCTGCACCGATATGGCCCAGGTCTTGCGCTTTTCTGGACAAGGACACCTTGGTTTTTGCCACCTTTGGCTCTTCCTACGCGCTCTTCCACATCCCAACGGGCGAATGGAATCTCGACAAGGTCTGCGCCACAGGCGGCATCAATGCCACCGCCACCCTGCAGCCCCCCTGGGGCGTGGTATCGATTGGCGACGCCGGCATTCTCAAAGCCCATGGCGAGCCCATCCGCGACCTGCGCAGCCTGTGCAACTTCCTCACGCCCCTCGGCGGCAAGATATGCACCGGCGGCCAAACTGGGGCGCTGTTCGATGCCGCAACAGGTGAGACGCTGTACCAACACCGATCCCCGCTCAACTGCGGCGCGGCATTCATGCGCAACGGCATTGCCCATATGGTCATTGGCAGCTATACAGGTGAAGGCCTCGTGTTTGCCCTGGCGCAAGATGGGGCTGTGCACCATGTCGCTACGCTGCAGCTGCATGACAACGCCGTCAAATCCATCGCCGCCTCCAGCCATAGGCTGTTCTCCGTGTGTGCGGATGGCAGCGCCGCCTGGTGGTCGATTGCGAGCTTGCACGAACTGTTCAGCAAACGCGATGCCCACAGCCGCATTGCCAATGGTTGCGCGGCACTGCCCAACGACCGCTTTGTCAGCGTCAGCCGGGATCGCAAGCTGCGGATCTGGGACGACTTTGCATCGACCGACCTGAACACCCCCCACCAGCATTCCATCAAATGTGTTGCCGCCAGCCCTGATGGCCAATGGATTGCCACGGGCTCCTACCATGGCTGCGTCGCCATCTACGACCATGCTGCAGGGCAATGGCAGCCCACCATGCGCCCCACCTCAGCGGGCATCTCGTCGCTGTGCTTTGACAGCGACAAGGCCCAATTTCTGGCCGGCTCCTACGATGGCAATATCTACGACATCCCGATCGTAAAACGGCACTAAGCAGCGGCGTTGCGCCGTGCCCCATCGGGGCTGCGCAAGCTTGGCTCCATCGTCTCGGCCATCACGCCCAGCTCAGGCTCCCAGCTTGGTCTCCCAGCTCGGTCTGCCAGGCCTGCAGCCACGCTGCGTAACAAGGTGCCTCATCCAAGGCCGCCAAGCGCAGAGGGCAGGTATTGCGCACGCCCTGCCATCGGTCAACATTGCCAACGCGGCAGTCAGCGCTGCAAATCGGCCGCGCCCTCAAACCGGCACAGACCGAGATGCGCATATACCAGCACCGCGGCTATCTCCCCCACCCGCCCCAAACGCCACCAACAACACGGGCAGCCCTATGGGCTGCCCGGTTCAAGGTGTTGGGATGCGGTCGTGCCGTCAAAGGGGCACAAAGATCGCGATCAGCAGAAACACCAAAACAATCCCGCCGATGATGGCAAAACGCTTGTTGGCGAATCGCCCAGCGCGGGTGTTGGGATTGGTGGGCTTGGTAGGTTTGGGGTCAGGTGGGTTCATAGCTCACAATCTATCCATTGGCCTGGCGCGCGCGCGTCGGACAAAGGACAGAAAGCAGGTCAGCGCTGAGTCGCGGGGCTTGTCGGTAGCAAAAGCTGGCCCCTACGTTGGGATAGAGGAAAACAGAATGCGTGGTTCGATGACTTTGGCAATGGTGCTGCTGGGCCTGGCACCAGCATGGGCGGCGGCGGGCGCTGCGGCAGCGGTGCCACAAGCCGCACGCAGTGAGCCCCCAACAGCAACCGCCACCGCTAATGTCTGTGCCAGCGACCGTGACAGTGATTCTGACGAGCGCCCCGATGGCGACAAAACGCCACGGCGCCCGCCCTCGTCTCAGCCCGCCAATGCGGAAACAACGCCATCTGCCCCCCAGCAGCCGGTCTTTATCATCAGCTGCAATGCCAGCGGCTGTACTGACAACCAGGGCCACTTTCTCACCCGCTCCGGCCCCCAGAACCTGGTGGGGCCCAATGGCATTCGCTGCCAAAGCATGGGCGGCAACTGGCAGTGCAATGCGCCTACACCGCCCTGATTCGCTACCTTGATGCGCCACTCTGACCCACAAGCTTGATTCACGGCGCTGCCTCGCAGCGCATAGAAATCCTGAACCCCTGCCCCCTGCAGGTCATTGCAAGCAGCGGCTGCCGTCGCCTGGCTACAACGGCAGGCGGCGCCTGCCGGGCACAGCAATGCATGCACCCATGGGCAGGACGAGTGCCCGTCCTTCACAAGCGCTTACACCCATCTGGATGTGTTGTTGCCTGGTCGGCTGCGCGCCGCCGACCGCGTAGCCCGTGGCGTGCAGCCGTTTTCTCCTAGATAACGGCGCCCTGCCTCGCCCTTTTTAATCACTGGCGACTAAATAACAGGTGCGAGTAGCGTTATCACCGATTCTATGGAAATGTGAATATTTATTAATTTCTTTGTTAACAAAATAAGATATTCGAAATTACATTTGTTATTAATCATTATCTACTGTCAACTCGTCTATCCAATAACCAAACCACTCCTCAGTAGACATGATTTAAATAGAATATTGAATTTCAATGTTCGATAGCCATAAACCCTACCAAGGAAGATGTATGCCAACGATTCGCCGTCACGCTTTACGCCACTACGCAGCCATCTCGCTTCTCGCCTGTACTGCATCCTGGGGACCGTTGGCTTCGGCCCAAACGCCGCCCGTTCCTTTTGTGGCCGTCAACAGCCTGCCCATCGACGAGCCAACGTCGTACCAGGTTGAAGGCCTACAGCAACGCGGACCGACCTTCCAAACCGGTGCGGTGCCCACCCGCATTCAGGAGCTGACCATAGGCTTTGACGCCGGGCTACCCACCACATTAACGCTCAGCCTGTACCTGCTCGATACCACCACCGAGTTCCCCACCGGCACGGCTCTGGCCTCAACCACGGTCAACGTTGACGGCACCGCTGCGGTCACCGAAGTGACGACCTACAGCGCCGCACAGCTGGGTGCTATTGCCACTACCACCTTGCAGGCCAACCAAAAGTACGCACTGATCTTGTCCAATGCCAGCGAATCGACCGGGTTCACCAACGATGACGCAACCACGAATGCCTACACCTTCCAAGGTGGGTTTGGCCCCATTGGCAGTGGCCATGTGGGGACGCGTGATGGCGGTGCCACCTGGGAAATGAATGAGGGCACCCTCGCCTACAGCATGACGGTCATCCCCTATGAAGAGGTGATCGTTGTGGAGCCACCCGCGGCCCCTACCCCGGTGCCAGCCCTGGGCGCCATGGGCCTGGTTTCGCTGGTCTCCGTCATGGGCTGGGTGGGGCTGCGCCGCGCACGTAAATCTGCCTAAACACAGGGCGCCTTCAGGCCTTGGCAAGCCACTGAAGGCGCACCATTTCGGTGCTCACCCCCATGGCTGCCCCCCAGGGCGCAGCTGCCAATCCCAACGTCATCCAACCTCTGGAGCTACCCGATGCCACACCCGACCCGCACCGCTTTTCGCCGCTATGCCGCCCTGGGCCTGCTCGCCTGCGCTGCATCTTGGGCACCGATCGCATCGGCACAAAGCCAGCCACCGGTGGTGGTGATGGATAGCACCACGTTTGACTTCTACTCGGCCTATGACGTGGGCGATATCCAATGGCGCGGCCCGGCCTTTACCACCGGCACCGTGCCAACGCGGATCACGGAGATCACTTTCGGCTTGGCGAACGGGGACCCGGCAACCACCGCCCAACTCCGCTTGTTCCAACTCGACGACAGCAGTGAATTGCCCACCGGTGCCGCGCTGGCGACGGCAACGCTGCCCATCGTCGTCCCCAATGACCCCGCCAACCTGAACGCCAACACCTATACGGCAGCGCAACTGGGCACGATCCCCAGCACCACGCTGCTGGCAGGCAAAAAGTACGCGCTGATCCTGTCCAGCCCATCGGGTGGCTTTATCGCACTGTCCGACAACAACGGCCCCGGCAATGCCTATACCTATGCAGGCGGTTTTTCCTTAGCGGCCAGTGGCTATGTGGAAACCTACGACAGTGGCACCACCTGGCTCCAGAACGCCCAGGTCACCCCTGCGATGAAGCTGACCGTCGTGCCCGTCGATGACCCGATCGTGGTGCCCCCGGCTGCACCTACCCCTGTGCCAGGCCTGGGCGCCGTGGGTCTGGTCTCGCTGGTCTCGGTGATGGGGCTGATCGGCCTGCGCCGCGCGCGCAAGTCTGCCGCCTGAATCAGCACCGGGGGGCGCCAGGCAGGCGCTCCCCTCGCCCACCACCTGGATGGGCAGCGCTCGGGATGCGCTGCCAGACCGCTTGGAGCGGCCCATGGGCGCTATGGGCCACCAAGACAAGCGGATGGAGGGCCCGGCACCTGTGCCACTACCCGCAGGCGCTGGGGCACAGCTGACCCAGAACGGAGCGCCGCCCCTGCACCTTCTTCTGCCCCCTGCACCCGCAGTCTGCCTGCAGGCACTACGGGCTGGCGATGCCCCCAGCCACCGTACGGACGGTTGCCATCGATGGCAGCAACGCAGGGCCAGCCGCAGCCTTCGCCACCACAGGCCGGCCTGTGCAACCTGCCACTTGGCAAGGGGCAACAGAGGCAACCAGGGCGCTAGGGCGACATGAGCAAGACGGGTGGCAGGGGCAACCACACCGGCATTGCATGCGCCATGCCGGGCTCGCCCGTTTACGCCACCCGCGGCGCAAGCGTTCCCATTTTTACATGCCTTTTCTTTTGTCATACCAGTGTCATGCGGGCGCAGCGGCACCGGGCGCCATGTTGCCCACCTTGGGCCCAGGGTTCCGGGGCTTTTGCGAGGGTGCGGGGTCCGTGACTGGGGTGCCCCTGCCTGGGCGATACCCCGTGCCAGGCATGCAAAGAATGATGCCATGTCAGCAAGTTATAGCCCCAAGAACAGCAGCGCTTTTAATTAGTTAAAACCTATTAATTACCATGTTTTTATTAATAATATAATTTCATCGTGATAGGCTATGGTTGCATTCTTGCTGAATACATGACTTGAACACATATCTCTGCATCGCACATTGGGCACGCCCAAACGATTTGAGTAGGTCCTGACGCTCAGCATGGCCATGCAGAGCAGGCCAGACAAAAAGTAATTTGATACACCGATAACGACGTGTATCTCATTAAACATTTGTTATGAGTTTCAATTTTTAAGTTGCTCTAAGCTATGAATAGAAGTTTTTTTGCATACAACCATTGAATGCAAAAGACTCACTTAATCTTTTTCAACGCAGAAGATATGAAGAAAAACCATCCTCTCCTCCCTCGCCGACAACTCGCCGCCATCGCTTTGCTGGCCTGCGCCACTGCCTGGAGCCCCCTGGCCTCCGCACAAACCGCGCCCACCCCCATCGTGGTGGTCGACAGCACCGGATGGGATTTTTATTCCACCTATGAGGTCACTGCCACCGAGTGGCGCGGCCCGGCCTTCAGCACCGGGGCGGAGCCGGTAAAAATCTCAGAAATTACCCTGGGGCTGTCCAATGGCGACCCCTCCGTGCAGGCCATCGTGCAGCTGTACCTGCTGGACGACACGACCGAGCTGCCCACCGGCGCGGCCCTGGGCAGCGCCAGCCTGCCGGTGGTCGTCCCCAACGATGATGCCAACCTCAACCCCAATACCTACACCGCAGCCCAGCTGGGCAGCATTGCCAGCACGGTGCTGCTACCCCACAAAAAGTATGCGCTGATCGTCTCCAACACCTCGGGCGGCACCCTGGCCCTGTCGGACTACAACGGCCTGAGCGACACCAGCTACACCTTTGCTGGCGGTTTTTCGATCGCCGCCGAAGGCTATCTGCACACCCCCGACAGCGGCAGCACCTGGGAGAAGCTCGGACTGGTGACCCCCGGCTTTCGCCTGACCGTAGTTCCCGAGCAAGAGCCCCCCGTGATCGTGGATCCCGTGCTTCCCACCGCACCCACCCCCGTGCCCGGTCTGGGCACCCTGGGCCTTGTGTCCCTGGCGTCCGCCTTGGGTCTGCTGGGCCTGCGCCGCCGCAACCGGGGCTAAGTAGCTAACGCCCTGATGCCCGCTGCCTGGCGCTGTGCCACTCACCTCCCTTCACTGGCTATTCACATAGCTTTATACAACTTATAAATTAAAAATCGATATGAAAAAAGCATTTTCCCCACCCGCCCGCTATGCCCTGCTCACCGCCTGTCTGCTAAGCAGCTTTGCCCATGCCCAAAGCATTAACTTTACCGGCGACACCAACCCCACCGGCAATGTGGGGGCCAGCTACAGTGGATCAGATGTGATCGTGGGCATTACCGGCATCGGAAGCCTGGACGTGTTATCCGGTGCTGCACTGACCACCACCAACCAAATCTACGTTGGGCGCAGTGCTGGCGCATCTGGTACGGTCACCATTTCTGACGGTTCGCAATGGGATACGAGACGCGTGTTTATTGGCACCGCAAGCACGGGTGTCGTCCATGTTAAAAACAACGCAAAAGTTACGGCCAGCGATTATGTTTATATTGGTTTTCTCGCTGGAGGCCAGGGATCGCTCATTGTTGATGGCCCAGGATCATCTTTTACCAACTCAGGGACGTATAACGACCAATTTTGGGTAGGCCGTGATGGCGGATCAGGCTCTCTGAGGGTTATCAATGGTGCCACGGCACCCTTCGGGAGTCTTTTCACCTCTTCCACTCCAGGCTCCGCAAGTCTTATTGAAGTAGACGGAGCCAACTCAAGGCTAGAAGGGACACGGCAATGCGATTTAGGGATTGCTAACTCCACCACCATGCAAATAACCAATGGAGGCACTTTTGAATGTGGAACCATTGCGGACCTGGGCTTTGGCAGCGTTTCACTCAGCGGCGCTGGGTCTAAATGGCTATTGGGTAGATCTCTCGATATAGGAACTCCGGTTCGCATGAGCGATGCTGCATTGACCATTGGAGAAGGTAGCACCGTAGAGGTGACCAACCAGTTGCGGCTGCCCAACGTTGCTAACAACACGGCAGCAGTGAGCAAAGGCGTACTTAACATCGAAGGTGCTACCAGTCCGGGTACGTTCAGCGCTGCAGGCATTGTATTTGGCTTGAACGGCCTAGGCCGTATTAATTTCAACCATACGGATGCCTCTGGTAATTATCTATTTGCCACGCCCATTACCGGCCCAGGCACGGTTGAAACCAATGCATCGGGCATAACCATTCTGAACGGAAATAATACTTACAGCGGCAACACGCATATCAATGCAGGTGTATTGCGTGCAGGCGCTACCAACGGCCTCAGCCCTTCCTCTGATTATCTGGTGGCCAGCGGCGGCACGCTCGACTCCAGCACCTACAGCCCCATCCTCAAAAGCTTGGACAACAGGGGCACGGTAACGATGGCGGCAGGCAGCACCAGCAATGTGCTGACCATCACCCAAAACTACACCGGCAGTGGCGGTGTGATTGCGATGAACACCGCCTTGGGCGCAGACAACGCGGCCACCGAAAAGCTGGTGGTGCAGGGTGATACCAGCGGCAACACCACGCTGAACATCAGCAACCTGGGCGGTGCTGGTGCACAAACCACCGGCGACGGGATTTTGGTGGTGCAGGTCGATGGCGCCTCGAACGGCACCTTCAGCCTGCCCGCGCCCGGCCATGTGGTGGCCGGTGGATTCCGCTACGCGTTAGCCAAGGTGGGCAATCACTGGTATCTGCAGTCGGATGTCCATGCCGAAGCGAGCGGCCCCGAGGCCAGCGTGGTCTGCACCCCCGCCGAGCTGACGGACACCGCCAACCAGGTCGCCACCTGCACGGTGTCGCTGACGGCAGCGCCCAGCACGGACCTGCCGATCAACCTGCTGCTGCCAGCGGCCAACCCGCGCTACACGACCACCTGCGTATCGCCGCTGCTGATCGCCGCCAACGCCACCCAGGCCAGCTGCACGATCACCGCCACGCCCAACACCACGCCCGATGACGGCGATGTGATGGCCGAGCTGGCCATTGCCCCGCCCAGCACCGCCGATGCCTACACACTTGCCGGCCCTGCTGCGCAGGTGCTGATCAAAGACGCGGGCGCCACCCAGCCGCCTGCCACGCTGCAGCGGGTGCCCACGCTGGGCAGCTTTGGCCTGGCCGCGTTGGCGGCGCTGATGGGGCTGCTGGGCCTGCGCCGCAGCCGCACAACGGTGTAAAGCACGCCCTTCTGCGCCAGCCTTCGATGCCAGCCCCAGGTGAAAACCTGGGGCTGTGCCGTTTGGGCGCAGCCATCTGGGCAGTCCAGCCAGACACGGCTGTCTACGCCCACCACCAAACACCCGCAGGCTAGCGCGACCAGCAACGGGGCTAGGCCCCTCCAAGGCAGCGCCCATTCACACGGCCCTGGGCGGGCATCCAGCCTTATTGCGGGCCACCGTCGGCATGGTCTTTCTTTATTCCACAAAACCATCATCTGCCTTTTTTGATTGCATAAATCTATCATTCATGAGAGGCTCATTGCGCCTTTGCCGCTAGTGCAGGGCAGCAATGCCCAGAGCGGGTGCCGGCCCAGTGTCAACCCGCCCAGCCCCAGACTGTTCCAGGCCTTGCTTGTCGATAGCTTCTTACCACCCTATCAATCAAAAATGATGATCAAAAATTACTACACCTCGGCTGTTTTCTGCGCCCTGCTCTTTGGCAGCCTGCTCCCGGGCCTGGCGCAGGCCCAGAGTGTCCACTTCAGCGGAGACGCAACCCCCACCGGCAACCTGGGCGCCAGCCACAACGCTACCGAGGTGACGATTGGCCACAGCGGTACCAGTACGCTGGCGATTCTCCACGGTGGTCAACTGGTGTCTGACAACGGAACGGTTAGCGAACAGGCAGGCAGCGCAGGCACGGTGCTGGTGGAGGGCCTGCAGTCGTCCTGGACCGTGGCAGGCGACCTGCTGCTGGGCCAAGCCGGATCGGCCACCCTCCAGGTGCGCCATGGCGCCAGCGTATCGAGCGGCCAGACCTTGGAGTCGACTCCACTGCCCGGCTCCAGCGCGCTGATCGACGTTGAGGGCCGCTTTTCCACGCTGCGCGGGGAAGAATGCCATTTCGCGGGACAAGGCAGGTCGACCGTGCAGATCCGCGATGGCGCTTGGCTCGACTGCGAAACCAATGCAATGGTCTACTTTGGCGACCTTGTGCTGAGCGGCACGGGTTCCCGGTGGACGGTGGGTACCCATTTGGAAATTGGCAGCTACGCCGGCCAGGCCGACACCGCCTTGACGATCGGCGAAGGCGCCACCGTCGATGTACGCGATGTGCTGTGGTTGTCGTCCCCGGCGCCAGGCGCCGCCGGCCGCGCTGTGCTGACGATTGAAGGCAGCATCCACCCAGGGGCTCTGCAGGTCTACACCTTGGTACTGGGCAATGCGGCGTCGAGCATGCTGAACCTGAACCACAGCGATACCTCCGGGCAGTACCAGCTCACACCGGACTTGCATGGCAGCGGTCAGGTCCACGCCAACGGCCCGGGCACCACGGTGCTGACGGGCAACAACAGCTACCAGGGCAGCACCCGCATCAACGCGGGCCTGCTGCGCGCAGGCGCGGCCAACAGCTTGAGCCCCGCCTCGGACTTTGTCGTGGCCGCTGGCGCCACGCTCGATACCAGCAGCTACAGCCCCACGGTGCAGAGCCTGGACAACAGCGGGCGGGTCACCCTGGCCGCCGGTGGCACCGGCAGTGTGCTGACCGTCACGCAGGATTACAGCGGCGATGGCGGTGTGATCGAGATACACACGGCCTTGGGCGCTGATGCATCGCCTTGCGCGCAGCTGGTGGTGCGGGGCGATACCAGCGGCGACAGCATTTTGCACATCAACAACCTGGGCGGCGCGGGGGCTGCCACCACCGGTGATGGCATTGTGGTGGTGCAGGTCGATGGGGCCTCGAACGGCACATTCCGCCTGCCCGCGCCCGGCTATGTGGAGGCAGGTGGATGGCGCTACACGCTGGCCCAGGTGGGCAAGCACTGGTTTTTGCAGTCGGACCACCCGGCGGAAGTGGCCGGGCCCGCCCCCACCCCAGTGCCTACGCTGGGCACCCTGGGCCTGGGCGCAATGGCCACGCTGATGGCGGCTGTGGGCCTGCGCCGCCGCAAAACACTGTAAAGGGCGCAGGACACAGCGGGCGCTGGCAGCAGCGAACCGTTGTGTACGGGGGCGGGAGCGCGGGCGCTGGAGCTGCGTTGGCTCAGCCATTTACTTCGCTTTACAAATAGCTTTTCTCAACCATATAATTAATAACTACTATGCAAAAGCAATATACCCCTCCCTCCTCCACGTTCTGCGCGTTAGCGGCCGGCTGCCCGGCATGGCGCAGGCCCAAAGCAGCCCTTTCCATATTGACGCCGCACCCGCCCATCGGTTGGCGCTGCCCTGCTGGCGCACAGTGCGCATAAGCGGAGGCGGCCCACGGCTTTTGCCGAGGCCCACTGAGCAAGCGGCAGATGGCGCCAGGCGCTGTCAGCCAGGCAGGGCTTGGTGCTGGCTGATGGGCAGTAGCTGGCCGCAGCCTGCCAGCCCTGCACAGATGCCGCCGCCCGGCGAGGCGAATGCGGCACGACGGTGCCAAACAGGCTGCCCTCGCCATATCCATTGCCAGACCTACGCCCTACGCCCTACGCCCTACGCCCTACGCCCTACGCCCTACGCCTTACGCCTTACGCCTTACGCCCTAAGCAGCCTACCCGCCTGCATGGCCTTGTGACCATCGGCTTGGCAGGCGCCAGGGTTCCACCTAAAAACAGCATGAAAAAACACCTCCAAACCTGTTGTGCTGGCGCAGCCGCTGGCGTGCTAGGCGCCGCATTCTGCGGGGCGCCTGCCAGCGCCCAGCATGTGACGCTGCCCGTGGTGGTGGTGGACAGCACGGCCCTCAGCCGCCACCATGGCCATACCGTCGATACCCTGCGCTGGATGGGCCCGGCCTTCCATACGGGGGCTGTGGCGACACAGATCAGTGCGATTTCGCTGGGCATGCAGCACCCCAAAGCGATCGCCAACCCCTTGGAGAGCTGGTGGCCCAGGTCTGAGCGTGACCGCTGGCCATCGGCGGTGGCGGTGGCGGCATCGTCACCTGTGGTGACCACCACGGCGGACTTCAAAAGATGCATGTCGGCACGCCCCCCTCCAGGCGCAGCATCTTGGGCCTGGGGCACACAGACCATTGCTGCGGTATTGCGGCTCTACCAGCTCGATGACAGCACCGAGCTGCCCCAGGGTGCGGCGCTGGCGAGCACGACCATCGATGTCGCCGTCTTTGCGCCCAACGATGGGCGCCTCAACACCTACACCGCGGTGCAGCTGGGCAGCGTCGCCCGCACCACACTCCAGGCGTTTAAAAAATACGCGTTGGTGCTCGCCAGCAAGGACGGTTGCCCACTGGAGCTGTATGACAACCGAGGCCCTGCCAACGCCTATCGCTTTGCAGGCGGCTTCTCGGGCGCGGCCACTGGCTATCTGCGAACCCTCGATGGCGGCACCCACTGGAGCAAGGACGGCACGGTGACACCGGTGGTGCGCATGACGGTGACAGCGATAGCCGACCAAGGCACGGACCGCGACATGGGCAGCGACAACGACAGCGACTGGCCCGAGGGAGCCCTGCGCATGCCCGAACTGCCAGCCTGGGCGCAATGGCCATGGGTGGAGCGTTAGGCGGCGCTCTATATAGAGGCATGCAAGCTTGGCTAGGCTGATGGCGCTGCAAGGCCCGCGCTGCAGGCCACAGCCCACGGTGCGCAACCCTCGGGATCACCGCCGCTGAGCGTGGCCCACCCCAGGGGCACCTTCTGTATGCCTCCTGGCATCCCGGGCTGCGGCCCGCAGTCAATCGCTCCACAGGCCGGCAGCCGACCCCACAGGGTGGCTGCTGGCCTTTTTGTTGCCAGGTGGGGCAGATCGAAAAACATGGAGGCAAGGCAATGCCGCCACGGCTGGGGCGAGCCCGTACGAAGCAGCCCGCCCAGCGCGCCCGGGCAAGACTTACAAAAAACTTACATAATACCTAGCTATCACACCCGTTTTGTAATACTTTTAATTTATGATCAGCACTCCTCTGGAGGGAGGAAAAGTGCTTCTCAGGAAGACGACCCTTGGGCCCGCCTTGTGCGGGCCCTTTTTTTGCGCGCAGCGCTGCGCAAACGACCGGTAACACCTGGGAGCCTCAGGGTTTGCGCGATGCCGCCGAGGGTGGACGAAAATGGCTCTGGCTTCCCACAGCCAACCAGGCCACCTCGTAGGAGCATGCCTACAGATTTGTTAACAAAGGTACAAGTACAATTTGCCGTTGCTTTTTGTGCCTGTAGCCGCCCTCACCTCCGCCACCTCCATGCCCCAATCTCCTTCTTCGCAGCCGCGCAGCCTGTTCCCTTTGCCGCTGCCCATGCTGATGGGGTTTGCCGCCGCCGCCATTGCTGCGCTGGTCATCGCCATTGTCAATGTCTACTCGGCCGATGTGCGCGCCCGCGCGGTGACAAGCATCGACCGCATGACGGCGGCCATGCGCCAGCTCAATGAATTCTCGGCGTCGCTCAAGGATGCAGAGACCGGGCAGCGCGGCTTTTTGCTGACGGGCGACCCGGCCTACCTGCAGCCCTACCAGCGCGCGCAAGATGCGCTGGAGGCGCAGCTCAAGGGCCTGGCGGCCAGCAACAACAGCGCGCCGCTGCGCCAGGAACGGGTGCAGGCGATTGATGCGCTGGCCCACCAGAAGCTCGGCGAGCTCGAAGCGACGATTAACCTGAAACAAGCGGGCCGGGGCGATGAGGCGATGGCACTGGTGCGCACCGACAAGGGCAAGCTGGTGATGGACAGCCTCAACAACGAGGTCAACAGCCTGTACCTGCTGCAAAACGCCGAGCTCGATCTGCGCCGCCGCGCCTGGGAACAGGCCGCCATCACCTCGACCTATGTCACCTGGGGCGGCTCGGTGGTGATGCTGGTGCTGGTGCTTCTGTCGGCCGCGCTGTCGATGCGCGAGTTCCGCGCCAAGGCGCGCCAGGCCTGGGTGGCCGATGGCCTGGCAGGCCTGAACCAAAGCCTGCAGGGCGACCACCGGCTGGAAGAAGTGGGCGCACGCGCGCTGGAGTTTTTGGCCAGCTACCTGGGCGCCCGCGTGGGTGCCGGCTACGCCCGCCATGGCATGGACGACCGCTACCAGCTGTTTGGCGGCTACGCGCTGCCCCCAGATGCACTGCAGGCCCACCTGCTGGCCGGCGAAGGCCTGGCCGGCCAGGTGCTGCGCAGCGGCAAGCTGCTGAAGGTGGGCGGCCTGGACCAGAGCCACCTGAAGATCACTTCGAGCCTGGGCCAGTCGCAGCCGCTGGAGCTGGTGCTGGCCCCCGCCGTAGAAAACGGCCAGGTGCATGCGCTGATCGAGCTGGGCTTTGCCCGCCCGGTGCTGCCGGCCGAGCTGGACTTGCTCGCAGGCGCGTCGCCCGTGCTGGCCGTGGCGGTGCGCTCGGCGCTGGACCGCTCGCGCCTGGAGAAGCTGCTGGAAGAGACCCGCCAGCAGGCCGAAGAGCTGCTGGTGCAGCAAGAAGAGATGCGTGCAAGCAACGAGGAGCTGGAGCAGCAAAGCCAGGCACTGCAGCGCTCGCAGGCGCAGATGGAGCAGCAGCAGCAGGAGCTGGAGCAGACCAATGCCTACCTGGAAGAGCAGACGCAAAAGCTGGAGCACCAGCGCGAGCAGCTGCTGCGCGCCAAGGATGCGCTGACCGACAAGGCGCGCGAGCTGGAAGTGGCCAGCCAGTACAAGAGCGAGTTTTTGGCCAATATGAGCCATGAGCTGCGCACGCCGCTGAACTCGACCCTGATCCTGGCCAAGCTGCTGGGCGACAACAAGCAGGGCAACCTCACGGGCGAGCAGGTCAAGTACGCGCAGACCATTTATGCGGCCGGCAATGATTTGCTGGCGCTGATCAACGACATTCTGGACCTGGCCAAGATTGAAGCCGGCCAGGCTAATGTGGTGCTCGAGCCGGTGAACCTGGGCACTGCGATGCAGTCGCTCATCGAGCCGCTGCGCCCGCTGGCCCAGCAAAAGGGCCTGGCGCTGAGCTGCCATATTGCCCCGGGTGTGCCCACCTATGCGCAGACCGACAGCCTGCGCCTGGGCCAGATTCTGAAAAACCTGCTGTCCAACGCGATCAAGTTCACCGACCGGGGCAGCGTGAGCCTGCAGCTGTCGCAAAGCCAGCCAGGCACCTTGAGCTTTGCGGTGCAGGACACGGGCATCGGCATCCCCGAGCACCAGCAGCAGCTGATTTTTGAGGCCTTCCAGCAGGCCGATGGCAGCACCCACCGCAAGTACGGCGGCACGGGCCTGGGCCTGTCGATTGCGCGCGACCTGGCGCAGCTGCTGGGCGGCCAGGTGACCGTGCAAAGCACGCCGGGGCAAGGCAGCGTGTTCAGCTTTCATATGCCGCTGGTGGCAGCGGCTGCCCCGGCCGCCGAAGTGCCGGTGGCGCCCAAGGCGGCTGACGCGCTGCGCCCGGTGCAGCCCGCGCCGCTGAGCGCGCCCACCAAGACGATTGCGCCGGCCGCTGCGCCCCGGGCCATGGCGCCGATGCAGTCGAATACCGCCGTTGCCACGGCTGGTGCGGCCACCGCAACCACGCTGGCCGATGCCACCGCCTTGGCCAGCGCCGCCAGCGCCGCCACCGCTGCCACCGCTGCTACTGCTGCTACCGCTGCCGTAGCCCCGGCTACCGAGCTGGCGCTGCCCACCATCATCCAGGGCCGCCATCTGCTGGTGGTGGAGGATGACCCGCGTTTTGCCGACATTCTGCAAGAGCTGGCGCGCGAGATGGGCTTTAGCTGCCAGGTGGCGCGCAATGCGGCCGATGGCCTGTCGGCCGCGCTGCAGTTTTTGCCCAATGCGATTGTGCTGGACATCAACCTGCCCGATTTCTCGGGCCTGGGCGTGCTGGACCAGCTCAAGCGCAACCCGAGCACGCGCCATATTCCGGTGCACATCGTCTCGGTGGCCGATTACTCGCAAGAAGCGCTGGTGCGCGGCGCACTGGGTTACGCCTTGAAGCCGGTGCAGCGCGAAGAGTTGGCCCAGGCCCTGAAGCGGCTGGAGGCCAAGTTCACCCAGAACATCCACCGCGTGCTGCTGGTCGAAGACGACGAGCGCCAGCGCGACAGCGTGCACAGCCTGCTGGGCAACAGCGAGGTCGATGTGGTGTGTGCCGGCACCGCCACCCAGGCGCTGGAGTACCTGGCCCAGGGCACCTATGACTGCATGATCATGGACCTGAACCTGCCGGACATGAGCGGCTTTGCGCTGCTTGAGCGCATGTCCGAGCAAGACGGCGTGTCCTTCCCGCCGGTGATTGTCTACACCGGCCGGGCACTGTCGCGCGATGAAGAGTTGCAGCTGCGGCGCTTCTCGCACTCGATCATCATCAAGGATGCGCGCTCGCCCGAGCGCCTGCTCGATGAGGTGACCTTGTTCCTGCACCAGGTGGAGTCGCGCCTGTCGCCCGAGCACCAGCAGATGCTGGCCCAGGCCCGCAGCCGCGAGGCCGCGCTGGAAGGGCGCAAGGTGCTGGTGGTGGAGGACGATGTGCGCAATGTGTTTGCGCTGACCAGCATTCTGGAGCCCACCGGCATTGCGGTGGACATTGCCCGCAATGGCCGCGAAGCGCTCGAGGCACTGGACCGCGAAGACAGCAGCGTGGACCTGGTCCTGATGGACATCATGATGCCCGAGATGGATGGCTACACCGCCATGCGCGAGATTCGCAGCCGCGCGCATTTGAAGCGCCTGCCCATCATTGCGCTGACCGCCAAGGCCATGAAGGACGACCAGGAAAAATGCCTGGCCGCCGGTGCCAACGATTACATCGCCAAACCACTGGACGTGGAGAAACTGCTGTCCCTGGTGCGCGTCTGGATGCCCAAATAAAGCCCCATGCCGTTACGCAAAAAGGCCGAGATTGCCGAGATTGAGCAGCGCCTGCTGCTCGACGGTATTTATTACCGTTACCACTATGATTTTCGCGGCTATGCGCAGGGATCGATCAAGCGCGGGCTGGAGGCGGCGCTTGCCTCCTTTGGCTGCAAAACCCTGTCGCAACTGCAGGACAGGATCATGCACGACCCCTCGGCATTTACCGCGCTGTTGGGCTACCTGACGGTACAGGTCAGCGACATGTTCCGCGACCCGGGGTATTTTGCGGCGTTGCGCCGCGAGGTGGTGCCGCTCTTGCGCACCTACCCCTCGCTCAAGATCTGGGTGGCCGGCTGCAGCACGGGCGAAGAGGTCTACTCGCTGGCCATCCTGCTGCAGGAAGAAGGCCTGCTCGAGCGCAGCCTGATCTATGCCACCGATATCAACTCGCAGGCGCTGCGCGTGGCCGAACAAGGCATTTTTGGCATTGAGCGGGCCGAGTCGTTCTCTGCGAATTATTTGAAAGCGGGCGGCAAACGCTCGCTGGCCGATTACTACACCGCCCATTACGGCCATATTGTGCTGGACAAGGAGCTGCGCAAGAACGTGGTATTTGCCGACCACAGCCTGGCGACCGACAGCGTATTTGCCGAGATGCATTTGATATCGTGCCGGAATGTGCTGATTTATTTTGATGCCAACTTGCAAAACCGCGCGCTGGATCTTTTCCGGCAGTCATTATGCCATCGCGGTTTTTTGGGTTTGGGCATGAAAGAATCGCTGCGATTTTCGAACCAGGCGCCCGCATTTGAAGATGTGGCGGTGGTGGAAAAGATATACCAGAAAAAACCCAGCATTGATTAGTTTGACCATACCCGCCCCGCAGATGGCGTGCCGCCGCATGCCATGGGTCCTAGCTTTTGACTTGTAGCGCCATGAAGACCATAGACGGCATCAAATGCCTGATTGTTGATGACATTCCGCAGAACCTGGTCGCCCTGGAAGCGCTGCTCCAGCGCGAGGGTGTGCAGTTTCTCAAAGCCCACTCGGCGCGCGAGGCGCTGGAGCTGCTGCTGCAGCACAACGATGTGGCGCTGGCCCTCTTGGATGTGCAGATGCCGGAGATGAACGGCTTTGACCTGGCCGCGCTGATCCGGGGCAGTGAGCGCACGCGCCATATTCCGCTGATCTTCATGACTGCGGGCACGCATGAGCAGAACTGGCAGTTCCAGGGCTATGAGAGCGGCGCGGTGGATTTTCTGTACAAGCCCATCGACCCGGACATGCTCACAGCCAAGGTGAACATCTTTTTTGAGCTGCACCGCCGCAAGCAGGAGCTGGCCCAGCAATTGCAAGAGCGCACCGAGGCGCTGCGCGTCAACGAGATGTTCATGGCGGTGCTCAGCCACGACCTGCGCAACCCCTTGCAGACCATCAAGATGAGCGCCAGCTTGCTCAAGCGCCAGACCGATGCGAGCAAGAACGAAGAGCTGGCCGAGCGCCTGCTGGGCAACAGCCAGCGCATGGCCCGCATGGTCGAGGATTTGCTCGATGTGACCCGCATCCGCCAGGCCGGCGGCCTGCGCCTGAGCCTGGCCGAGATGGACCTGGCCCCGCTGTGCGCGGCAGCGGTGGAAGACGCGCGCCAGTGCAGCACCGAGCGCGTGCTGCACTACCAGGCCCAGGGCGACACCCAGGGCCGCTGGGACAGCGAGCGCCTGGCCCAGGTGGTGAGCAATATCCTGGGCAATGCCGTCAAGCACGGCGCGGTCGATGCGCCGATCCGCGTGACGCTGGATGGCAGCCAGCCGGCCGAAGTGCTGCTGGCCATCGAAAACGCCGGGACCATTCCGCCGGCCTTGCTGCCCGATCTGTTCAAGCCCTTTCGGGGCGGCGAGCGCCAGCCCGGGCAAAGCGAAGGCCTGGGCCTGGGGCTCTATATTGCCCAGCAGATTGCCCAGGCGCATGGTGGGTCCATTCAGGTGCAATCGGCCGAGGGCCAGACCCGCTTTGAGATCCGGCTGCCGCGCCAGCCGCTGGCGCAGGGCCGGCAGGCGGTGCTGTAAGGACCTGTTCAAGGTTTACTGACCGGCTCATCCACCCCAGCGCTGCGCTGCTGCGCGCTATAGTTTTTATGGATCGGACTGGCCGGCGGCTGCGCCAGCCCATAAGCAAAAGGACGGCAAAGCCGTCCTTTTTTGCATCAGCGCACGAGGGCACTGGGGGTGCTGAAGTGCTTATTGCAGCGTGGCGCTGGCGCGCTGTGCCTCGATCTGGCCGAGCAGGTTTTCGAGCTCTTCAATCTCAAAAGGCTTGAGCAAGGTGCGCACATTGGGGCCCCACTGCGCCGGGTAGTGGCCCAGGTCGTAGCCGGTGCACAGCACAATCCAGCGCAGCGGCGCTTGCTTGAGCAGCGCCTGGGCCAGGTCGGTGCCCGATTGCCCCGGCAGGCTGACATCGGTCACCACAAGGTCAAACGGCGCCTGGGCATCGAGCTGCAGCGCATCTTCGGCATTGGCGCAGCAGGTGATGCTGCGGCCCGGCCCTTCCATGAGGCAGCCGATGGTCTCGCGCAGCTCTGCATTGTCTTCTATATAGACTATTTTCATTGCAAATCCAATAATAAAAGATTATTGCAATAAAACTATTGCAACCTGAGATTTGCACCAAGGAATTTATCCTTGTAGGACATTTTCTTTTTATGCCGATGGAATATACCACATGGTGCCAGCGGGGGAAATTCCCATGCTAGATGGCGAGGTCAAAAAATCGGTTTCAGCGTTTTGTAGTCCTACACTGACAGTGTCCGTTTGCGCGCACCCACAAGGCATTTGCAGACCATGGTTAAACTAAGGCTCTAGCCATTGAGGCTGTTGAAAAAGGTATTAAACCGACCATTGAGGCAGGTCAATACCAAGTATCAAATTTATAATTTAGCAATACGGCTCTGGATATTATCGCAGCGAATAATATATTTATGGTCTGCATGATTTTGATAATCATGGCCGCTTGTGCCGTGACCTGTGGTTATCCGATCCGGTTGTGCAGTTTCAAAAAAGACCGCGAGCCAGTCAGCCAGAGCTGCACTGCCGCTACCAAGGAAGACCAATGATCAACGTAGGACTTGTCGATGACCACGCCATCGTTCGCTCCGGCCTGAAGCAATTTCTCGCGGATTTTGTAGATATCCGCGTCGTGGGAGAAGCCTCCAATGGCCGCGAAGCCATTGACCTGGTGCGCAATGAATCGATTGACGTGCTGGTGATGGACCTGTCGATGCCCGGCCAAAGCGGTATCGATGCGCTGACCATGCTGCGCGCCAAGGAGCCCGATATGGGCATCCTGATCCTGAGCGGCTACCCGGCCGAGCACTATGCGATCAACCTGATCCGCCAAGGGGTGAACGGCTACCTGAACAAGGAATGCGACCCGAGCGAGATTGTGGAAGCGATTCGCACCATCTCGCTGGGCAAGCGCTACCTGACTCCTATGGTCGCCAACCTGCTGGCCCAGCAGCTGGGCCGCAAGGACGATGCCCCGCCGCACGAGCACCTGTCCGAGCGCGAGTTCCAGGTGTTCCTCAAACTCGCCCAGGGCGAAACCGCCAGCAATGTGGCCGAGCAGCTGTCGCTGAGCGTCAAGACGGTGAGCACCTACCGCACTCGCTTGATGGAGAAGATGACCTTGAGCTCCAACAGCGACCTGACCTACTACGCATTGAAGAACGGCCTGATCAGCTGATCGCCCGCCTCCCCACAAGCCACACGCCACCTTCGGGTGGCGTTTGCTTTGGCGGGGCAGGTGGTGGTGTGCGGCAGCGGCCAGGCGCTAACGGCAACCTGGGGCGCAAGAGATCGCCCTCCCCTCATCCGCAGCCCGCTGTTTTTCTGAGCACTGCGCCGCACCATGCCCTTGTCGCCCACCATCGAGCGCTTGGCCACCATGCGCTGATTTGCCGCCTACACTGTGGGCCTGCTGCCGAGGCTGGCTGTGCGGTTGCGGCCTTGTTGCCCGCCCAATTCCGCGCCACTGGCATCTCCATTACCGACTACTTGGCCGCGCCCGCGCTATGCGATGAGGCGGCTAAGGTGGCTGAGGCAATTGCACCGGCTCGGCCGCCCCATCGGCACGCAGCGCCCAGGCACTATTCAGAACGCAAGGACATCAACCATGGCCATCCATATCGAAACCCCGACCATCGCATCGCGCGCGCTGTCGCTGCGCACCGGCAAGCACGTGCGCCTGAAGCTCGAGACCTTGCAGCCCAGCGGCTCGTTCAAGACGCGTGGCATCGGCCACGCCTGCGAGGTCTACCGGTCGCGCGGCGCCAAGCGCTTTATCTCCTCGTCGGGCGGCAATGCCGGCTATGCGGTGGCCTATGCCGGCCGCATGCTGCAGACGCCGGTGACTGTGGTGGTGCCGGCGACCACATCGCAGCGCGCCCAGGACCTGATCCGCTCCGAAGGGGCTGAGGTGATCGTGCACGGCGCATCGTGGATGGAGGCCCATGCCCATGCCCAGCAGCTGATGACGGCCAGCGATGCCTTTTTGCACCCCTTTGATGACCCCTTGCTCTGGACCGGCCACGCCACGATGATCGATGAGCTGGCGCGGCAAGGCGAGCGACCCGATCTGGTGGTTTGCTCGGTGGGGGGCGGTGGCCTGCTATGCGGTGTGGTCGAAGGTCTGCAGCGCAATGGCTGGGGCGCCGTGCCGGTCCTTGCCGCCGAAACTGCAGGCGCCGATTCATTGGCCCAGGCGATGCAAGCCGGCGCGCCCACCTTGCTGCCCGGCATCACCTCGATTGCCACATCGCTGGGCGCACGCCAGGTCTGCGACCGCGCATGGGCGCTGACCCGGGAGCACCGCATCGAGAGCGTGGTGGTACCCGATGCCGCCGCGGTGGCCGCCTGCGAAGAGCTGCTGCTGGAACATCGCATGCTGGTGGAGCCCGCCTGCGGCGCATCGGTGGCGGCGCTGCACAGCGCATCGCCGCTGCTGCAGCAAGCCCAGTCCGTCGTGGTCATCCTCTGCGGCGGCGTTGGCATTACCGCGCGCCAGCTCGCCCAGTGGAGCGCCGAGTTGGCGAGCTAATGGGCGGCGATTGCAGCCATGGTTGCTGGGCGCGGCTGACAAACCATCGGACCAGCACACCCGCTGCGCCCATACTCCCTTGCGCACGCCACCTTCAGGTGGCTTTTTTTATGCTTGCCTCATTTATTCAAGCTAAAAACTATATTACCTAGCACCGCCTATGAATACTGCATCCCATCTCACCCATATCGGCCTTGCACCTACAAACACCAGAAAGCAAGTTGTTGATATTAAAAGGCATTCTTCCCAAACCCCAATGTAACTTAATGCTAAAACTATACTTATTTGTTAAATTGCTCTACAGTGCGTTTGGTAAGTTATACAAATTTATTCTTTAGTATCTTTTTGCATTAGGAATAACCCATGCAACGCCACACACTGCCCGCCCGGCTGCGCCATGTACTGTTGTGGGGAAGCGCGGCAATGCTGGCAAGCACCCAAGCATCGGCGCAGCAGGCCCCCATCCTCGACCTGAACTCTGGCCCCTCCTTGATCTCGCTGGTGGAAAACGGCGATTTCACGCAGACCAATACCTGGTCAGCCACCAGCAAGTGGGCCTACAGTGGCATGGCTTGCACCAACCCCTCCTATTCCTTTGGCACACCCAACCCCGGTCCGCACGATTTGAATGCGCCCTCTATCGCTGGTTGGGCCTATGGGCCAAGCGCACTGGGGGGTGCTCGCGTGAGCGTCGATCTACGCTGGACCGACGGTGCTGCTCCCAGTGGACAGAGCGTTCTAACGGTGCAGCTGGGCAGCATTCCCTACGCAACCATTACCACCTCAGCGGCCACTGGAACGGTGGCAACCGTTACCTATCAAAACGGAGCCTCCGGCAATTTGACGTTGTTGGCAGCATCGCCATCGTTCACCCTCCTCGTGCTGAACCTGCCCACCAACGTGCAGGACGACACGAATCTGGTATTTAGCTACACCGGTGAGGAGTCCAGCAGCACCGATACGCTGTGCATTGACAATGTCGTGGCCCAGGCCTACCGCGATGCATCTCCGGGCCGAGGCAATAACCTGAGGTTTGACGAAGGCGACCCGCCCGTCGCCATCGTAGGAACAGCGGCCAGCATCGATGATGTGGACAGCAGCACCATGCAGAGTGCGACGGTGACCTTTACCAACCTCCTGGCCGGTGATGTGGTGCGCTTGGACAACCAGGCGCTTGTGGCCGGCAGCGCTGGCGTGGCCAATGGCATTGCGTATACGGTTACTGCGGGCAGTGGCGGCAGCTTGCGCCTGGTGTTGGCTGGGCCGGCACCCAACGCCGCCTATATTGCAGCGCTGCAAATGCTGAGCTTTGAGCCCACAGCGTCGCCACTGGATATCACCGACCGCATCGTCACCTTCGTGGTGAACGATGGCACCAGTGACTCCAACACGGCAACGGCCACCATTGAGATCAATGCCAGTCCTGTCGCCAGCAACAATGGAAAAACCATAGACAAGGCGCACACTGCCACTGTCACAGGCAATCTACTGACCGACGACGATGGCAACGGCGTGGACCAGGACCCCAATGGAGATGCGTTCGTGCTCAGCCGCTTTGCAGGCATGCCCGTGACGGGGCCCTTGGCATACCCTGGAAACTATGGCAGCTGGACCCTCAATCCTGATGGCAATTACACCTATCTGCTGGACACCAACCATCCCGCCGTGGCTGCATTGACGCGCACCCAATCACTGCAAGACAGCGTTGTCTACAGGATCGACGAGGTGGGCGCACAAGCGGTCGATGGATCATTCAACAACAGCTTGGTAGGTCCTTCACAGCCTGGCTGGTATTCGCCTCACAACGCCTTCATCTCCGATGCATCAGACACACAAAGTGGCGTGGTGTACAACCCATCTCCAGACGGGGGCAACTTCCTCAGGCTCCAAGGCAATGGCTACGATCCGCTGGGCTCCAGTGGCGTCATCCAGCAGACGCTTTCAGGGCTGGTAGCAGGCACGACTTATGAGCTGCAGTTCTACCAGACGATTTCAGCGCATAACTTAGCCGGCATCGGCACCGTTCCTGGCCACATTCAAGTGACCTTTGGCAGTGAGGTCTACTCATCGCCCGTACTGACCGCGCCTGCAGTAGGAACAGCAGCAGCTTGGCAGCTCATCACCATGAGTTTTACGGCTAGCGCAACCACGCAGCTGCTGGAGCTCAGAGGTGTGCCCGATGCCAGTGCGGGCTGGGCAGAAATGGCCATTGACGGCGTCACCATCTCTCGCACCAGCGGCACACCGTTGTTTGGCGAAGCCACCGTGACGATGAATATCGTGGGTCTCAACACCCCACCGGTATCCAGCCCAGCCAGCGTGACCACGCCGCAAAACACGCCGCTGTCCCAGGCCTTGCCCGCTGCATCGGATGTGGATGGCGACACGGTAATCTATGCGCTGGGCACGACTGCGCCAGGGCATGGCAGCGTCACCATCCAGACCAATGGCGACTTTGTCTACACCCCCACCGACGGCTACAGCGGACCGGACAGCTTCAGCTTTGTCGTGAACGATGGCTTTGGCGGCACGAACGAATACCGCGTCGATATCACCGTGGTGCCCAACACCAACCCCAGCGATGGCGATGAGGCCTTCACCATCAGCCAGGGGCAGACGCTGACGGGCAATCTGCTGGCCAATGCCAGCGATGCCGAGGGCGATGCGCTGCGCATCACCGGCTTTACCGTGAATGGCCAAAGCTACCAGCCAGGCGACACCGCGACCATTGCCAATACCGGCACGCTGCGGGTGGCCAGTGATGGCCAGTTCAGCTTCCAGCCCGATGCACTATTCAAAGGCGAGGTTCCGGAAGTGCGCTACACCGTGGCCGATGCACGCGGCGGCACGGACGCATCGACCTTGCGCATCACCGTGGAAGCCGCCACGGCCAGCGTAAAAGCCGTGCCGCTGGGCGGGCCGCTGTGGGCCTGGATGGCAACAGTGCTGGTTGCAGGCATTGCGCTGCGCAGAACGCGCAAAGCGCGCTGAGCAGCCCAGAGGCAACCGTCCATGCAGCGGGCACCCGGCGGGGGTGTCCGCTTTTTTTATGGCTCCAGCCAGGCCGATTTCTTTGTGCAGCAGAGAACCTGTTCTATGCGCCCAGCACATCTGCGGCAGGGTTCAATGCGCGCTTGGAGGCCTTTGTGGTGTGGATGCAAGGCAATCCCCAGGCATCGGCGCGCCGTTGAAGGGGCTGCTGTAGGCGGCGTCTGCCCCCTGCGCTGCCGTGGCGCAAGGCAGATAGATAGCCGCTGGGTAGCACCTTCTTCACCACCCCTCTCAATTGTAAATTTTGTCAACAAATGTTCTTTTTGTTCTACAATCCATCGCTTCGAATCTCCCTCGGGCTCCACAGCAGCGCCCGCTGACGGCAAGCCCATCTATGGGCCATGGATTTCCTCAAGCGCCCCCTGCTCCCTGCCAGCTGGGCGTATCCACGGATCTAAAGCCAGAACCACCGCGACTCGCCTTTTGATGTGCTAGGGAAATGACTCGTCCTGAAAAATGACAAAGACGATTCATACCGAAGATTTTTCTTTCTAAATTATTCACAAGGTCTATGACAAAAACTTCTGCGGCTTTGGCCCTTGCCTGCCTGGCTGGAATGAGCGCCTGGAATGCCCAGGCCAGTGAGCTGACGCTTTATATCTCTGAACCCGTCCGCAATGCGGATCTCAATGCAGCGGTGCCCGAAGGCGCTCTGCCTTGGTCCGACGCTTACAAGCAGTCGTACACCATCGAAACATTCAACGGCGAGACCCTGGGCACTAAAACGTCCGGCAACTGGGCCATCGGAACGTACGAGGTGGGCGCTGGAGGCAATACCAATGTGGCCGCTGCCAATGTGTATGGCGGCGCAGGCACCGGCACGGTAATGGGTAGTGGTGGTTCCAACTTTCTCAATGCAGGGACAACCGGCACACCGGTTGGCGTCACGGTGACCTTGACCAACCCTGCGCGCTATGTCGGCTTCTGGTGGTCTGCAGGCTCCAACGGCAACAACGTGGAGTTGCTCGATGAGAACGACAACGTGCTGACGGCGATGACCACCGACGATCTGATGGCGTTTTTGAACTCGCCCTCCAACCTCACGATGAGGGCCTTGGACCAGAACATCACCTACAGCCGAGCGCAGTACAACGGCAATCCCTTCATCGAGGGGAACAACGCTGAGCCCTATGTGTACCTGAACTATGTGCTCAAGGACACTACCGCTTTCGGCTCGACCACCATCAAGAAGATACGCTTTTGGGGCGACGGCTTTGAGCTGGACAACATCGCAGTGCGCGAAGAGAAGCTGCCAGGACTGCCTGCAGAAACGGAGCTGCCCCAAACCTGGGTGCCCACCAAGATCACCAATACTTTTGAGGATCCGCCAGCTACGGCCAACGATACGGGTACTACGCGGATCAACACGCCCTCGGGCTCATTGGATCTGACGGACAACGATCCCCATGTGCCGGAGGGCAGCTCGGTCACCGCGCAGACCACGTCGGCCAACGGCGGAACGATTGCGGCCAATCCTGCTCGTCCAGGGGAGTTTATCTACACGCCTGCCATTGGCTTCGTGGGCGTCGATACCTTTAGCTACGACGTTTGCTTGCCAGCGCCCAACCAGACCAAGTGCGCGACCTCGGTGGTCACGATGACGGTGACGGCACCCGATCTGGCCATCGACCTGTCCGGACTGCCGCCCACCGCGACGGTGGGCGTGCCTTACCAAGGGCAATTGCGCTGCAGCAACCTGGGCGATGCCGATGCATTGTCTGCGACGGCTTGCACCACCGGCCCGCTGCCAGAAGGGCTCAGCATCCAGGCTTGCACCGTAAGCCCCGACAGCGCGGCCTGGACCGCAGGGAACCCCATCGCGCAAGGCGCGGTCGTCACTTGTGAGGTGGCCGGCACGCCCGCCAATGTGAAGAAGACGACGACAACGACGGGCAGCACCGGCACGACGGGAGACCGCGACCTGCGCAACAACACGGCGACGCGGGACATCACCGTGGTGGGCGCTGCGGATGTTGTGATCGATCTGAGCGGATTGCCATCGACGGGAACGGTCGGCACGCCCTACCAAGGCAGCTACAGCTGCAGCAACCGGGGCAGTGCAGACCAGACGGACGCAAGCTGCGCCGTCTCCGGCCTGCCTGCCGGCATCACCCAAGGGCCTGGCGCTTGCACCATCGTCACGCCCGCTGCCCCCGCAGCCACCAGCTGGACATCGCCCGCCAACATCCCCGAAGGGGCTGTGGTCACCTGTGCGGTCGAGGGCAAGCCAACGGAAGTGGGATCGTCTGCCGTCAGCGCTTCGGGCGTTGACAGCAAGCTGAGCCACGAGATCACGATTCGCGCGATCCCCGTGCCCACTGCGGTTCCGTCGCTGTCCACCTGGGCGCTGCTGGTACTTGCCGCAGGCCTGGCCATGCTCGGCATGGGGCGTACACGCAAGCACAGTGCCTGATCGCTGATCGGCCTTCAGACCGGTGCCAGTCAGTGACATGCTGACTGGCATTTTTTTTGGCCGTGTCGGTAGTGCTTGTCCAGACTTTCGTATGCGGGGTCTCGCGGCGAAGAGGGGCTGGGTGGAGTGCGTGTAAGGTTGACCCGTTAGGCCTGGAGGCCTGGCCGTCTGCAGCCTTCGGCTGGTACACAGCCTGTACACGGTGCTGTAGCAGGTGAAGGCATCGGCAGTACCCGATGCCTATCCAATAGGCCACTGCACTGGCAGGACCTCGGGCGCGGAAGCCGCGAACACACTGACGCAGCCGTTGCCCGTTACCACCAGCCATTCGCGCTGGTGGAAATGTCGCTGTTGCAGTGCGACTTCTTCATCCAACCAGCCGCCCTGCTGCACTTCCAGCACCGGGTAGCCGCGCACCAAGCCATTCAAACTCCAGTACCTCTGCAAGTGCAGCTCATCGAGATAGCGGAACGCGGAGACATCGGCGAAGGAGATATCCAAACCGTCGACCATGTCTTGCGGGCCAAGCCCGAGCGCCAGGCGCAGGCTTAGCCCCTGGGATGAAAAGCGCAGACTCTCCACGTCAGAGTTGGGATGTATCTCACGGGGTTTGCCGTAGGGAAGCGTCGTCAATCGCATAGGAGGTGGTTCGGTGAGGATCTCAAATGACGCTGCCAAGGCGTCCATGCATTGCACCAAGAAAATACGGTCATGGCTCGGCGTAAGCTCTTATTGATACCCGCGTATCTTTTAGATACATTTGCTGCCAAGGCACCACCGCCAAGAAAGCACAAGCTATGAAGATGTTTTACGCCCAAAAAACTGGCTCCTTGGGCCGCATGCATGGGGCGCTGCTGGCAGCAGGTCTACTCTCCGTTGCAGCCGTATCGGCCGAGGCACAGACGGTGGATTTTTCTGCACCAGGGGTGCACAGCTATACCGTCCCCGCCGGCGTGCATGCGCTCGATGTGGTCTTGGCGGGGGGCGGGGGTGGCAGTGGCACCGGCATTGAGATGGTCATGGGGATGGCTGGGTTTGACGGCAGCTTCCCAGGAGGCAGCGGCGGCAATGGCGCGCAGCTCAGCACCCGGGTGGCGGTATCTCCCGGCGATGTGCTAAGCATTACCGTGGCGCAAGGCGGCGGCGCGGGGGTTGACCGCCAGACGATGCTGGATCCGGCAGAAGGCGGCCTGGGCGGCCAGGGCGCGGGCAGCGGTGGGCGCAGTGCTGATGGCGCCATCGGCCAAAGCCCCGCCATCGATCCCATTTACACCGCAGGCGGTGGTGGCGGTGCGTCTGCACTGGAAATACCGGGCCGCTTGTACCTGCGGGCCGGCGGCGGCGGGGGTGGCAGCAGCGCGGCCTATGGCCAGTCGCTGCGCGATGTGGGTGTATCGGGCCTGGCCGCGCCTCTGGCACTCAACAACACCGCAGACTGCAGCACGCCGGCAGATGGGGGCCAGGGCCTGGCCTCGGCAGATGGGATGTCAGGCGGGGGCTCCACCATCGCCACCGGCGCTGGCGGCGGCGGTGGCTATATGAACGGTGCCGGGGCCGGGGGCGCCTCTGGCGCAGGAACCATGTCGGACAACGGCAACTGGTGGTGGGTGCATGCCACCAAACCCAGCAGCGCCACCGGCGGCGGCAGCTGCTATTACGCAGCCGCTGCGGCCTACACAATCAGCGACACGCAGCTGGCAGTCGGCGCGCTTGGCGCGGTGGTGGATCCGGCGTCCTTGCCAAGCTTTCCGCCCGGAGAGAATCTGCAGGGGCTGCCGGGTGCCAATGGCTGGGCGCGTATCACCCCCATTGTCACCACCACCCCGAATGTACCCACTTCCAGCGCCACACCGGTTCCCGGCTTGGGGTGGCATGCACTCGCTCTGCTCGCCATCGGCATTGCAGCCCTCGCCTGCGTGCGGCACCCCCGGCGCAAGCTACTTGGATGATCATGGTCCCCGGGGTCGGCCATGGCGCGCCCACCCCGCCATGCTGGCGGTAGCGGGGCTGCACGCCTGCCCACGCTAATCCAGCGCTTTATCTGCAGAAGGCTGGCTTGGCACCAGTGCCGCCTGCTCCTGGAATGCGATTCGGTATTGCTTGGGTGACCTTTTCCAGAACTTCTTGAACTCGGTGGAAAAGTTGCCGGAGTTCGCATAGCCGACTTCGGTCGCAATATCGGCAACCCCCAGTGGGCCGGTCTCCAGCATCATTGCGGCCCTGGACATCCGCTCTTTGCGGATAAATTCAAAGACCGTCATGCCGACGGTGGCCTCAAAGACCATATTCAGGCGGTGGGTGGACAGGCCCAGGCTGGCGGCCACATCACGGCCTTTTAGCGTCGAATCACTGAGGTGATGGATTATGAATTCGGTCGCCACCTGTTTGATGCTCATATTGGCCGGCAGGATTTCCGAAGGGGTGTCCATGACGATCCCCGCACCCTCCCTGCGCTGCCCCCATCCGGTTCTTTTACGCGCCAGCGCGATATGAATGCGAACCCTCTCCAGCACTTCATCTACATAATACGGCTTCAATATATAGTCAACAGCCCCGGCACGAAGACCAAGCAGCCGGTCTTCTTTATCAGACAGCGCAGAGATAAACAGGATGGGTATATTACGGGTCGATGTATTCTCCTGAAGCAGTCTTGCCGCCTTGATATTGCTGCGATCGGGCAAGCGCACATCCATCAATACCAGATCAGGAGGCTGTAAAAGAATGCGGGTGTAGACCTGGCTCTCATTGTCAATGACGCTGACGGTGTAAGAGCGGCTGCGCAGCGCGGTGACCAGAAGACGAAGTTGCTGTAGATCGCGATCAACGATCATTACATGTGGGACTTTAATCTCACTATTATTCATATATTGCGCGCAGAACCATTTCCATATCGGACGCCAGGTTTCCGTGGACTTTTCTGCGCTTGCAACCGCACGGGGATCCTGAAGGCAGCCTGGCGTAGCCAGCCCAACCAGCAGCGCAGACCGGTGCCCATGTCGGCAACGGCGAGCGGCAAGCCAGATGGCGGGGATGCAGAAATTTACGGCAAATATAGTACGAGAGACGCTACAAACATTCTCTTTTAAAAATTACAATCAGCGACTTGCAATAATGAAATATATAAATGAAAAATGATATTTATTTCTGCATTAAGCAAAGATGTTTCGATTAAAACAAATACCAAAATTTGATTTAGCTGTTACGCAACAACGATTTGAAACCACCAGGTTTACCTGCTGTTTACAGATGGGCCTTTTATGGGCTGGAGGGCGCTCAAGACAAGGCGCGGGCAGCACCCTCGCCGAAACGGGATCTCCCTTAAACTCATCCGCTGTTGGGGCAGGTTCGCGCCCCGGAAAGGCCATGCATGAAGCACGACGGGCAGGCCGTCGTCGGATCTCCGATCACCGACGTCATCTTTGAAGAAAAGCGCGTTTTGCTGGTGCTGGACGATGGCCGCCAGCTGGCCGCTCCGCTGTCCTGGGTGGGACCCAAGGTGGTGGCGATGAACGCGCAAGAGCGGTCGCAATGGGTGGCCACCGCGGATAGGCGCGGCGTCAACTGGCCCAGCGCCGGTCAGACCTCGGCTGACGGCGCACTCAATGTCTGGACACTGGAGCAGGATGCGCTGTTTGAAGCGGCGTTGGCCGAGCTAAAGGCCTTGGACTGGAAGGCGGACCAGCTCAATCACCGCAGCCGGGCGCTGGTGGCCTTGTGGCGCCTGGTGGCCGATGGCTACAACGGCGGCCTGCTGCAGTTTCTGGGCAACTGGGGCATGGCCGAGATGGATGCGGCGCTGGCTGCGCTTGCCCAGATCCGGGCCAGCGCCACGCTCGCGGTAGTTACCGCATTCTGGCGTCTGGTGGGCCCCATTGCCCAGTCGGACGAGGTCAACACCATCGATGATGTGTACCGCGCAGTGGCCGGTGACTTGTCTGGGCGGATTGAAGAACTGGACGAGCAGTTCTGGGAAGCGGCCGAGGAGCTGGTCCAGCGGGTGCCGGAATATTTTGGGCCGGCGCCTTCGGCCGCCTGATGCGCGACACGTAACCCACAGACAGCCCTGGGACGAGGGCTACGGTGCGCCGGTGCGCCGGTGCGCCGGGCCGCCGGGCCGCCGGGCCGCCGGGGCGCTACTTGTCGTGGTTGGCGCTCAGGTTGTCCAGCAGGTCATCGAGCGACTTGAATTCGATGGTCTCCACACCGTCGTTCTCGTCAATGGAGATGTCTTCCAGCAGCAGCTCCTCGCACAGCTGGGCCCGCACCCAGCACTGCGGAAACTGCTTGGGTGCGACAAATGACAGCAGCACCGCATCTGCAAAAACGGCGACCGAATGCAGGCGCAGGTCATCGCGCAGATCGGTGGGCTCTTGCACCTCATCGTCTTCAACGGCTTCTTCTACCTCCAGCGCAATGTCGTGGACCAGCGCCGTCCACTGATTGGCCGGCATCGCCAAAAAGCGCTGGGTATTGGCGATGAGGGCATCGACATCCATGTCCGGGTTGTCGGCCAGCTCCGGGTCGACACTGACATGGATATCGGCCTCAGCGGCCTGAAACCGCACACTGCCCACCACAAAGCCGTCGTCGGCTTGCACGTCGTTCAAAAGCTGGCTCGCTGCTATCGCGTCACGAAGATGGGCAATCTGGGTCATGGGGCCGTCCTTGCATTGGAGTGAATGGCCATCATAAGCGGCAGCTGGCCACGCATCTACCTTGCCCGCGAATGACTGTCATTCGCTCAACTGGCAAAAATTCGACATTTCTTGTCCTGCTTGCGCGATTGCGCCAGCGCATCTTCCCGTACGCTTGCCGCTTGCCCGATTTCTTTGCCTGCCCAGGTTTGCCCGCCCGACGCCATGACCGCTGATACCGCCACCCTCAACCCCTCGCCTGCACTGGCTGCAGCACCTGCCGCAGCTGCAGACACCCAGCAGCACGGCTTTTTATTGCCGATTGTGGGCGGCGCCGCGCTCGCCCACCTGCTCAACGACATGATCCAGGCGATGCTGCCGTCGATCTTTCCGATGCTCAAGGCGAGCTTCTCGCTCAGCTTTGGGCAGATTGGCGTCATTGCGCTGGTCTACCAGGTCACCGCATCGCTGTTGCAGCCATGGATTGGCATGTACACCGACAAGCACCCCAAGCCCTATCTGCTGCCCTCGGGCATGGGCATGACCTTGATCGGCATTGGCCTGTTGGCCACCGCGCAGAGCTATGAGATGCTGCTGGTGGCCGCCGCCGTGGTGGGCGTGGGCTCGGCCACCTTCCACCCCGAGGCCTCGCGCATTGCGCGCCTGGCATCGGGCGGCCGCTTTGGCACGGCGCAGTCCACCTTCCAGGTGGGCGGCAATACCGGCTCTGCGATTGGCCCGCTGCTGACGGCGGCCATCGTCATCCCCCATGGCCAGCCAGCGGTGGCCTGGTTCATGGTGGTCGCGCTGGTCGCCATCTTTGTGCTGTACCGCCTGACCATCTGGGTGCGCCACAACGGCAGCGCCAAGGCCAAGAGCCTGGCCAAGAACCATGCGGGTGAAGGCCTGAACCGCGCGGGCGTCATCCGCGCCGTCACGGTGATCTGCATTCTGATGTTTGCCAAGTTTGTCTACATCGCATCGTTCACCAACTACTTCACCTTCTACCTGATCGAGCGCTTTAACCTGAGCGTGCAAAGCAGCCAGCTGTTTCTCTTCATGTTCCTGGCCGCGGTGGCAGCGGGCACCTTTGCCGGCGGCCCGGTCGGTGACCGCATCGGCCGCAAGGCCGTCATCTGGATCTCGTTTTTGGGCGTTGCGCCGTTTGCGCTGGCTCTGCCCTATGTGGGCTTGGTGTGGACTGCCGTGCTCGCCATCGTCATCGGCCTGGTGATGTCATCCGCCTTTGCCGCGCTGGTGGTCTACGCGCAAGAGGCCGTGCCCGGCCGCGTGGGCCTGGTCTCGGGTTTGATGTTTGGATTGATGTTTGGCATTGGCGGCGTCGGTGCCGCTGGCCTGGGAGAGCTGGCCGATGCGCATGGCATCGTCTGGGTGTATGGCCTGACCTCGTTCCTGCCGCTGCTGGGGCTGGCGACGGCATTCTTACCGGATACGCGGAAGAAGCGCACTTAAGGTCTTGACCAGCGCCCGGCATCGGCTGCGAGGGGCTGGTTGCCCAGCCCCTCTTCGCAGGCATCACTCCAAGGGAACGTCGCCCAGTCCCATCAGGTTGCCGTGGCGGTCGCGGACTTGCAGCGCATAAGACCCTCGGTTGCCTGCTTGCTGAAACAATGACGCGCGGTAGACCTTGCCGCCGCGGTTCCACACGCAAACGCCTTGAGGGAGAAACTGTGGGTTAGACCGCCAACAGCGCACCGCCCCATCTGCACTGAGGGTGTACTTTCCTTCTACACGCGACAAGGTGATTGCTTCAATCACCCGCTGGTTGCCGCTTTCTGCGTCGAATCGCAGCCACCATTGACCCAACAGACTTCGCGCATCCAGTACACCTGGCTCCATGGCCATGCGCAACATTGGCTTGCGCACCTCGTCTGGAAACGCTATACCGCCCTCAATCCGAGATGACGACTGTGCAGTCGATTCCAGAACCACAAAATCCAGCGTCAGATCGCCAACAGCCTGCGCCAATTCGGCACTGGCCGATGGTCCACCCAATGGGCGGCCACCCCGGTATCGGTTCAGGCCAAAGCTTGTTTTTCCCCCCTGGAATTCACCGCTTCCCATATGGAAAGTGGCGTCGCCGTTGGGCAGGTAGTTGAACACCTGGGCAAGCGCCATCCCGTTTTGAACATCAATAGCAATACCGCGCCCAGGCTTAAACGTCACTTCGTCCCGAACCAGCCAGGTGCCGCTGCTGGGGGTCTGCTTTGCGCTGCAGCCGGAGATATCTCCAACATATATATCCTGCCAGCTTGGGCAGGCTGCAATACCCGTGCGATCATCCCCCCCAACTGCAGCCCCGTTAAGCGAATAGGTCTGCTTTACGCCCTGACTGATCACCTCCGCCACACCCACCAAATCCACATTGGCAATGCGCAATCTCATTGATTGAACAAAGGGATGCGGGTCATATGGGGCCTGCGTCTCAGTACTTGCGCAGTGGTATTCATCCTTGCCGGTCACCTGCGTGCAATCGAGCGTTTGCCCGGGATAATCTCTGAGCTCCGAAACCCAGACTTTCCACTGCTTATCCTGCGTCAGCTTGCCCACACTGATGCCTGCAAACCAATGTGGATTCTGGCTGGCATCCAGCATCGTGCTCTGAAAATAACGTGTCTTTCCCTTTTCCCAGTAGCGGGATAGGTAGTCCTCGCTTCGCATCTCAAAGCGCTGAATCGCCCGTGCGGGCTCCCCTGGAAACTGCACCGTTCCCTGCAGCCCATTGCTAAAACTGACTGTCACATTGCCTGGCGATCCCAGCTCTTGCGCATCCCGCGCGTCACTGCCAAAGCTGCGCCCCCCTTGGTATTGCATCAGCGGCACGGTGATGGAGTCAGCATCCAGTTGCCCGGTGGCCGTGTAGAAAGTGGCGTCGCCATTCTGCTCGTAGCCAAATACCTGCATAAAAAAGGTATTGCCTTGCACATCAATCGCCAGGCCCCGGCCTGGTTTGCCATCCAACTCTTCGCTGATAACCCAGGTGCCTGCCTGGGGGGTAAAACTGCGCGCGGCCCAAGTGGCGGTACACGAAACAGCCAACAAGGAAGCCACAATGGCAGGGCGCCACGCTGAAATGCGATTTATCTTTTTCACTTGATCTCCTGAGTTTTGAACCAGTATAGATGCAAGTAAATTGGCCATCTAAAACTAGAATTACCAAGACCTCTTACTCCATCCAAAGATTCAATCTCCCCATTAAAAATCGTGCAAATCCTCTACTTGTTTCTCTGTATCGCAGGCACCGTATTGCCGCTGTCGCAATTTATTCCATGGCTTGCCGCTTATGGCCTGGATATGCCACTGCTCTTGCAACAGGCCACGTCCAGCCCGCTGTCTGCTTTTGCGTGGTCGGATGTTCTGGTCTCGGGCATTACGGTTGCCGTGTGGATCGTCGCCGAAGGCAGAAGGCTGGCAATGCCCCGGCTGTGGCTACCCCTATGCTGCCTGGTGGTGGGGCCCTCGTTGGCATTGCCGCTGTTTCTTCTTTTGCGCCAGCGGCATCTGGCTGCAGCAGGCCACACGGACTGGCTTGAACACCGCCAGGATCAAAAGTCAGTTTGAGGACCTGTTCAAGTCTGCAGCCACCTGCGTTGCTGACTCGCGCTCAATCCGAACGCACGACAGCTTGGCAGAGTGATCAATGGCGAACAGGGCCGCATCCCGGCCGCCCTGGCGCGTCAGGTTCCTGCAGGCGCATGCCCCTCCCCGTCCACACAGGGTAATCCCTGAAATACAACAAAAAGTTGCAAATGCGATAACGAATGAATACGATTGAGAATGATTCTTGTTTATTTTTAACCATAGCATCACTCTTATGTCACATTCAAAAACGCGCAGACACCAACCCAACCTGATCGTTCTGGCTTGGATGGCCGCAGCCGCCAGCGCCGGGGTATCGGCCCAGCAGACTCAGCCTACCGAGTCAGCCCAAAACGCGGGCGCGACGGCCGAGGCCAGCACCAGCGCACCCGTCAACCTGCCCCAGATCACCGTGCGCGACCGCTATGAGCGCGAAGACCTGCCCGCGCTCGCGCCCGGGCGCAAGGCGGCCAAGGGGGCACGGCTGGGCATTCTGGGGGCGACCTCGATCATGGAGGCGCCCGTGCACGTCAATGCCTATACCCGTGAGCTGGCCGAGGACTGGTCGGCGCTGTCGCTCCAGGATGTGCTGGAAAACGATGCGGCGGTGGTCTTTACCACCAACAAGGGCCATTTGCTGCAGAACTTCAACCTGCGCGGGCTCGATGTGACGGCGATGGACATAGCGACCAATGGGCTCTACGGCATTGCGCCAGCCAACTCGGTGCCCATCGAGATGTTTGAGCGGGTCGAGGTAATGCGCGGCCCCAATGTGCTGCTGTCTGGCATGCCGCCGCTCGCCAGCGTGGCCGGCTCGGTCAATATGGTGACCAAGCGCGCGCTGGCCCAGCCCATTGCCGATCTGACCGCCACCTATGTCTCCGATTCGTACTACCAGCTGCATGCCGATGTGGGCAAGCGCTTTGGGCCCGAGCAGCGCCTGGGCCTGCGCTTCAATGGCGTCTATGGCTCGGGCGACATGGGCGCTGAGGACGAAAAGCAAAAGCGCAATGTGGGCGCGCTGGGCCTCGATTACCTGGGCGCCAACTTCCGCCTCTACCTGGACCTGTACAACAGCGTCAACAAGATCGAGGGCGGCAGCCCCGGCATGTTCAGCTTCTTGGGCAGCGCGGCCATCCCCGGTGTGGGTTATCTCCTCTCGCCGCCCGATGGCGATGTGAACCTGTTCAAGGGCTCGCACGGCAAGTACGACAACAGCGGCTTGCTGGCCCGGGCCGAGTTTGACTTCAACCAGAACTGGCAGGGCTATGTGGCAGCGGGCGGGTCGGAGGCCGAAGGCCAGGGCCTGCTGTTTGGCACGCGCGCCATTGTGACCGGCGCAGACGGCACCACGCGCGGCGCGATCTACAACGTGCACACCAAGTCCGAGCGCCGCACGGCCGAGGCGGGCGTCATCGGCAAGTTCGACACCGGCAGCGTGCAGCACCGCTTGCAGCTGTCGTTCAACATCCTCAAGCACAAGGAAGGCACGGTCAACACGGCCTGCAACTACTGCTACACCACCAATATGTACCGGCCGACCGAGCCGACCTTCCCCGCAGCACCCACCTTCAAGGACTACACGACGGAGAACGAATTCCGCTCGGTGGCGATTGCCGACACCATGGGCTTTTGGGATGAAAAGCTGCTGCTGACCCTGGGCCTGCGCCACCAGACGGTGAAGACGCCGCTGGTCAATGGCGTGGCCTCCAACTACAGCGAAAGCCGCACATCACCGATGGTTGCCGGCGTGCTACGCCCCTGGGGTGAGAACATCGCGCTGTTTGCCAACTACACCGAAGGCCTGGAGCCTGGCCGCACCGTGGGTGTGGGCTACGCCAATACCGGCGACACCCTCGCGCCGATGCAAACCAAGCAAAGTGAAGTGGGCGTCAAGCTGCAAGCGGGCGAGACCACGCACACGATCAGCGCCTTCCAGATCAAAAAGCCCTCGATCATCACCAATAGCGGCAACTTCCAGGTGCTCGACGGTGAGCAGCGCCTGCGCGGGCTGGAGTGGAGCGCGTTTGGCAAGCTGAGCGAGAGCGTGGCGCTGCTGGGCGGTGTCGAGTACATCAAGTCCAAGCAGACCAACACCGGGCTGGAGAACTATGGCGTGCCCAAGCTGCGCACCCGCATTGGCATCGATTGGGACACCCCCGTGCAAGGCCTGTCGGTGGGCGGGCGCCTGTTCCATACCGGCTCGCAGTGGGCGGACTCGGGCAACCGCCTGAAGGTGCCTTCGTGGAACCGCATTGACGCAATGGCCCGCTACGCCACCAAGTTCGGATCGACGCCTGTTCGCTTCAACGCCAGTGTGGAGAATCTGACCAACAAGAACTACTGGATCGGCATGTTCAACGATGGCTTTGTGATGCCCGGCGCGCCGCGCACCTACCGCTTGTCGGCCACCGTGTCGTTCTGATCACCACCAAGGCTCTGGCCATGGCTAGAGCCCACAAACACCACAGCCCGCTGGCACCTACATGCCAGCGGGCTGTGTTTTATCAGCGGTATGGAGCGCTTTATTTCGTCAGGATCAGCTTGCCCAGCTTGGTGGCCTGCAAGGTGTAGACCGAGCCGTTATGCGCTATCTGCACGGTCTTGTGGCCGGCCAGCAGGCTGGCACTGTCCACGCTGCGCACCTGCAGGTTGGCATCGTTCAGCGGCCGGGGCTGCAACGCGATGGTGAGTGGCTCGCCAGCATGGGACTCGGCCTCGCAGGCAGCGGGCGTATCGGCGGCGTCCTGCGGCTGTGGCACCGCTGGGCGGCGGAGTTGCAAGGTACGGCGGGCGCTGGTAGCGGCATGCAAAGTGGTCATGGTGGCGCTCATGGCGGGTTGGAAGGTGGTCAGGCAGATGCAGACAACTGCACGCGAAGGATGGAAGAAACGCAGCGGAACAGTTCAGCACCGCTGCCCATTGGCCCCTACAACGCCGGGGCGTTGGCAGCGCCGCAAACGGCGCGCATGGCGGGATGACGTTCATCCCAAGAGGGGCAAATCACAGGGACCGAGTCTATCATTGAATGAGATTGATTATCATTTAAAGACCATGTTATTGAAGGAGTCTGATGTCCGTTCCGTCTACCTCGGCAAGCACCGCCCGCCCATCCGATGCGACCCCGTCCACCACGCCCATGCGCAGCTTCAGCATGCGGCCGCTGATGTTCGAGAACTTTGTCTGCACCTTGTCGATGATGTCCTTTGTGGCGCTGATCGGCCCCATCGCCCGGCTGCTGGGCCTGGCGCCCTGGCAGGCCGGCATGGCCGTGACCGTGGGCGGCCTGGCCTGGGTGCTGCTGGCCAGGCGCTGGGGGGCGGCCAGTGACCGCTGGGGCCGGCGCCCCATCCTGCTTCGGGGCCTGGGCGGCTTTGTGGTCTGCTATGCCCTCTTGTGCAGCTTTATCGTGTTTGCGCTGCGCAGCCAGCCGCCGGTGTGGCTGGCCTTTGCCGGGCTGGTGCTGCTGCGCGGCATGGCCGGGGGCTTTTATGCCGCCGTGCCTGCCACCGGTGCCGCGTTGGTGGCCGACCATGTGCCCGGCCCGCAGCGCGCTGCTGCCATGGCCACCTTGGGCGCCGCCAGCGGTATCGGCATGGTGGCCGGCCCCGGTGTTACCGGCCTGCTGGCCGCGCACAGCCTGGAGCTGCCGCTGCTGATCACCGCCGTGCTGCCGGCCCTTGCGCTGCTGGTGCTGTGGCGCTGGCTGCCGCGCAGTGAGCAGCATGCCCGCGCGGCCACCGGCCACCTCCAGATCAGCGACCCGCGCCTGCGCCGCCCCATGGCCGTGGCCTTTTGCGCGATGTTCAGCGTGACCATTGCCCAGGTCGTTGTCGGCTTCTTCGCACTGGACCGGCTGCAGCTGGAAGCCAGCGCCGCTGCGCGCGCCGCCGGCATTGCGCTGGCCGTTGTCGGTGTGGGCCTGATCCTTGCGCAACTGGCCGTGCGCAAGCTGGGCTGGACGCCGCAGCGCCTGATCCGCGCCGGCTGCGCCCTGTCTGCGCTGGGCTTTGCATCGCTGCTGCTGGCCAGCACGCCCTGGGCGCTGTGGGCCGGCTACCTTTTAGGCGCTGCCGGCATGGGCTGGGTCTTTCCCTCCGTCATGGCGCTGGCCGCCAATGCCGTGGGCCCGCATGAGCAAGGCGCCACCGCCGGCACCGTTGCCGCAGCCCATGGCCTGGGCATGATCCTGGGCCCCCTGGTGGGCACCCTGGTCTATGACCTGCACCCCGGGGCGCCTTATTTGCTGGTGGCGGTGCTGCTGGTGCTGGTGGCGCTGTGGCCTGCGCGTGGGGCGGTATAAGCGTTGGAGGTGGGGCGGGTGGGTTGAGATCCAGCTGTCTGACATTGAGAGGTTCATCTGCGCTGCCTGGCCGCAGCCAGCTTGGCCTCCAGGCGGGCAATCACCACCTTTGCAGGGATCCCAGCAGCAGTGCTGTTGTGCCGCGTGGCGGCCAATCCCCGCTGCAGCAATCCGGCCTGTGCTTGCCGCAGCTGGATCTCGCGGCGGACAGCGGTCTCGACAAAAGACGCCAGGCTTTCGTTCGGCTCCAAGGCACGCTTCACCTCGTCCAGGAAAGCGGGCTCGACGCAGATGGATGGGATGGTGGCAGTCTTCATAGGTAGATCGTGGAGTGCAAGTGACTGGGTCCTCGGCCATTAAACCTCTGAGTGCGTCTTGTTGGCAGGGGGCGACTACCGCGCGCCAAAGCTGGCTCAAATACCGCCCAAATCCCGCTGCACCGCCTAGCATGGACTACGATAGCGGCACTTTCAGCCACCATCCCCACCTGCCCGTGCAACCCACTGACCGACCGTCCAAAATCCAAGATGTAGCCCGCGCTGCGGGCGTGTCTGCGATGACGGTGTCGCGGGCCATCAACCACCCCGAGCGGCTCAACCCGGAGACCTTGCAGCGCGTGCGCGATGCCATTGCCAGCATGCGCTATGTGCCCAATGCGCTGGCCAGCGGCCTGCGGCTGTCGCGGGCTCGGCTGGTGGCGGCGCTGCTGCCGACCTTGGTGGGGCCCGTGTTCCAGGAGCTGATCCAGTCGCTCGACCATGCGCTCAACCAGCACGGCTACCAGCTGATGATTGGCCGCACCGGCTATGACGCCGCGCAGGAAGCGGACCTGATCCGCGCCATCATCCAGCGCCGGCCCGATGGCATTGTGATGATCGGCATGGCGGCATCCGAGGAAGGCCGGGCGCTGCTGCAGGCCTCGCGCATTCCGGTGGTGGAGACCTGGGATCTGACCGACACGGCGATCGACATGCTGGTGGGCTTTTCGCACAGCGCGATTGGCCAGGCGGTAGCGGCGCATTTCATCGCCAAGGGGCACCGGCAGCTGGGCATGGTCAGCGGCGATGATGCGCGGGCCCGGGTGCGCGTGGCCGCTTATGCGCAGGCGGCGCAAGCTGCCGGCCTGCCCGAGGTGACGGTGGCCTACACGCCGGCGCCCAGCACCCTGGGTGGCGGGCGGCGCGGTCTGGCCGAGATCCTGGCCCAGCGGCCCGAGGTAACCGCCGTTTTCTGCAGCTCCGATACCTTGGCGTTAGGTGCCTTGGTCGAGGCGCAGCACCAGGGCTTGCAGGTGCCGCAGCAGTTGGCCGTTGTCGGCCTGGGCGACCAGGAGTTTGCCAAGGACACCGCCCCGCCCCTCACCACCGTGCGGCTGGATGGCACCCGCATTGGCCAGCTCGCAGCCGACATGATTGTGGCCCGCACCCTGGACCAGCCCATCGATGCGCAGCGTGTCGATATCGGCTTTTCCATCACCCAGCGTAGCAGCGGCTAAACAGCCACCCCCGCAAAACTCCCAGCCCTGCCGCACTGGCAATATCGGGTAATTACTGATTTCTCAGCCAAAGTTAACGTTAACAATACGACAAATTCCAATGTTAACGTTAACTATTCGAAGCGAAGCATCGCTCAGCCAGATTTCAGCAACGCCTTAAAAGCAGGAGACAAACATGAGCACCACCCCAAAACCAGGATGGAAAAAGATAGCGGCCCTCGTCTGCGCCAGCGCTGCGGCCTTGGCCGCCAGCCCCAGTGCCTGGGCCTGGCCGGACAAGCCGGTCACGATCATCGTGCCCTTCCCCGCGGGCGGCGCGACCGACACGGTGGCGCGTGCGATTGGCAACAACCTGGGCCAGCAGTGGGGCCAGACGGTGGTGGTGGAAAACAAGGCAGGAGCCACCGGCAGCATTGGCGCCGCCCAGGTGGCGCGCGCCCCGGCCGATGGCTATACCTTGCTGGTCTCGTCGCTGGCGCCGCTCGTGGTGGCACCCCATCTGATCAAGGGCCTGCCCTATGACCCGACGCGTGATTTCAGCTACATCACGGTGGCGGTACAGACAGCCAATGTGCTGGTGGTCAACCCCAGCCTCGCCCCCAAGGTCAACAACGTGCAGGACGTCATCGCGATGCTCAAGGCCAAGCCCGATACGGTCAGCTTTGCGACATCGGGCGCGGGCTCGTCGGACCACCTGACTGCCGAGCTGTTCTGGCAAAAGACGGGCACCAAGGGCCTGCATGTGCCCTACAAGGGCGGCGCGCCGGCCACCGCTGATTTGCTGGGCAGCCAGGTGGACATGTCCTTCCAGAACGTCAACAGCGTGTTCCCCCACATCAAGTCGGGCAAGCTCAAGGCCATTGCGGTCACGGGCAACAAGCGCTCGGCCGTGCTGCCCGATGTGCCGACAATGGCAGAAGCAGGCATCGATGGCATGGACGTCTATGCCTGGCAAGCCTTTGCCGCCCCCAAGAACCTGCCGGCCGATGTCAAGGCCAAGCTCTACGACGGCATTGCCAAAGCCCTGCATGACCCCGCCGTCAGCAAGCAGTTCACCGACATGGGCCTGGAAGTGGTCGGCAACAGCCCCGAGGTCTTTACCGAGTTCCAGCGCAAGGAGTTTGCGCGTTGGAAGCAGGTCATCACCACGGGCAACATCACCGCACAATAATCACCCAGGGCCTGGCGGCGGGACAGAACCACCCGCTGCCCAGCCTGTTTTTCTTATCTTCTGTACCCCCGCCCACCATGCAAGCCACCACATCCGCGTCGCCCTCTTCCACTCCCCGCATCACCGGCTACCGCGTGGTGCCGGTAGCCGGGCATGACAGCATGCTGCTCAACCTCAGCGGCGCCCATGCGCCGTTCTTCACCCGCAATCTGCTGATCCTGACCGACAGCGCAGGCCGCACGGGGGTGGGCGAGGTGCCCGGTGGCGAGAGCATTCGCAACACCTTGGAAGATGCACGTGCGCTGATCCTGGGCCAGCCGGTGGGCAACTACAACGCCATGCTGAACGCGATGCGCAGCAACTTTGCGGGCCGCGACAGCGCAGGCCGTGGGCTGCAGACCTTTGACCTGCGCACCACCATCCATGCAGTGACGGCGGCAGAATCGGCCCTGCTGGACCTGCTGGGCCAGCACCTGGGCGTGCCAGTCGCTGCGCTGCTGGGCGAAGGCGTGCAGCGCACCTCGGTGCAGATGCTGGGCTACCTCTTCTACGTGGGCGACCGCGCGCTGACCGACCTGCCCTACCAAAGCTTTCCCGACGAGGCCGACGACTGGAAGCGCCTGCGCCATGAAAAAGCGATGGACCCGCAGGCCATCGTGCGCCTGGCAGAAGCGGCCTATGCGCGCTATGGCTTTGAGGATTTCAAGCTCAAGGGCGGCGTGCTGCGCGGTGAGGACGAGGTCGAAGCGATCCGCGCGCTGCACGAGCGCTTTCCGAAAGCCCGCATCACCCTGGACCCCAATGGCGGCTGGTTGCTCAAGGATGCGGTGCGCATCACCCGCGATCTGCACGGCATCCTTGCCTATGCGGAAGACCCTTGCGGCGCCGAAGAAGGCTTCTCCGGCCGCGAAGTGATGGCCGAGTTCCGCCGTGCGACCGGGCTGCCCACGGCGACCAATATGGTCGCCACCGACTGGCGCCAGATGGCCCATTCGCTGTCGCTGCAATCGGTCGATATTCCGCTGGCCGATCCGCACTTCTGGACCCTCTCGGGCTCGGTCCGCGTGGCCCAGCTCTGCCAGGCCTTTGGCCTGACCTGGGGCTCGCATTCGAACAACCATTTCGATGTGTCGCTCGCCATGTTCACCCATGTGGGCGCTGCCGCACCGGGTAAGGTCACGGCCATCGATACGCACTGGATCTGGCAGGACGGCCAGGGCCTCACCAAGCAGCCGCTGCAGATCAAGGGCGGCTATATCGAGCTGCCGCAACAAGGCGGCCTGGGCATCGAGCTGGACATGGATGCTGTCGAGCGCGCCCACCAGCTCTACCTGCAGCACGGCCTGGGCGCCCGCGATGACGCGATCGCCATGCAGTACCTGGTGCCGGGCTGGCGCTTTGACAACAAGCGCCCTTGCATGCTGCGCTAAGCCGCTGCGGCAGTCCCTTGTTCGACGTGCAGCGCGAGGGACGCCGCAACCACATTCGCGCAAGACTCAGGGGTGCCAGTGGCTGGCCCGCACCAGGGTCGCAGACGGCCCGGTATTGCCCGCCAACGCATAGGACAGCTGGTTGGCCGCAGCGATGACGGTCTTGGACATTTCCTCCAGCTTTTGCTGCGGCAGGCGCGAGGCGGGGCCTGACACGCAGACGGAGCCCAGCAGCCGCCAGTGCTTGCCAAACACCGGCGCGGAGATGGTGGCCACGCCCTGCTCGCGCTCGCCAATCGACCAGTGAAAACCGCGCTGGCGGATGGCTTCGTACAAGTCGCCCGGCTCGCCCGAAAACGCCAGAATCACCCGCCCTGGCGAGCCCTTGTCCAGCGGCAGCCCCTCGCCCATGCGCGCATGGTGGCGCAAGGCCTGGGGGCCTTCCACCCGCACCAGGCAGGTGCGCACATGGCCTTCGCGCACATAGAAGGCGGCGCTTTCGCCACTCGCCATCGTCAGCGCGCGCAGCGCCGGCTCCAGCACATTCTGTACATCAAAACCGGCCTGGTAACGCGCGCCCAGCCAGCCCGCTGCCGGGCCCAGGCGCCAATCGCCATCTTCCCGCTGCACCAGGTAGCCCGACTGCGCCAAGGTGCGCGCAATGCGCAGCGCCGTGGTCTTGTGCAGGCCGCAGCGCCGGCTCAGCTCGGCCAGCGGCAAATGGGATTCTCCCAACGCAAACGCATCGATCAATTGCATGGCCCGCAGCACCGCAGTGACGCTGCTGGTCGACGATGCGCCCTCTTCTGGCAGCGCCTCGGCAGGGGCTGCTTCAGGCTCCGGCGGCGGCGCAGCAACAGGCACGGTTTTGGCCTTGGACCGGGGGCTTTTGGGGCGCTGAGAAGGGTTGCTCATCGTGCAATGTGTTTCATTGGTTGAAACGGCATTGTATCCCTTGAAACTTTTTTTTAAAGTGGCGCACCGATTGGCAGCAGACCAAAAGGCCACACCAACAAAACGATACGGAGACAACGTATGACGATCACGACACGAGCGATTTCGATCTCGGCGCGCCTGTGCCGCCTGGCGCTGGGCACGGCGGTACTCGCCGCAGCAGCCACCGGTGCCTACGCCCAAAGCAACTACCCGGCCAAGCCCATCCGTTTGTTTGTGCCCTTTCCCCCCGGCGGCGGCACCGACATGATTGCCCGCGCCGTCGCGCAAAAGATCACCGAGAAAAATGGCTGGAACATCGTCGTGGACAACCGCCCCGGCGCCGGCGGCAACCTGGGCGTGGATGCCGCTGCCAAGGCCGCCCCGGATGGCTACACCCTGGTAATGGGCCAGACCAGCAACCTGGCCATCAACCCGGCGCTGTACAAAAAGCTGCCCTACGACCCGCTCAAGAACCTGACCCCGGTCGCGCTGGTCTCCTCGTCGCCGATCCTGATGGTCAGCGGCTCGGGCACCCCGCTGCATTCGATCGCCGAAGTCTTGAAGGCTGCAAAAGCCAAGCCCGATACCGTCACCGTGGGCTATGCCGGCAATGGCACCGTCGCCCACCTGGCCGTCACCCAGGTTGAGCAGGCCACCGGCGTCAAGCTGCGCCACGTCCCCTACAAGGGCATTGCGCAAGCGATCACCGACCTGTCCGGCGGCCAGATCGACCTCTTTGTCGGATCGATTCCGTCCCTCATCGGCCAGGTGCGCAATGACAAGCTCCAGCCGCTGATGGTCACCTCCAAGCAGCGCTCGGGCGAGTTGCCCTCCACCCCGACGATGGCCGAGTCCGGCAGCAAGGGCTTTGAGGCCATTACCTGGTTTGGCATCCTGGCCCCGGCAGGCACGCCAGAGGCGATCGTGCAAAAGCTCAACAAAGCCATCAATGCCGCGCTGGCCGAGCCCGATGTGGTCGAGAAGCTGCGCTCCGAAGGCGGCGATATCCTGGGCGGCAGCGCGCAAGACTTTGGCAAGCTGATGCATGCCGAAGTGCCCCGCTGGGCCAAGATCGTCAAGGATTCAGGCGCCAGCCTGAACTAAGGCCGCAGCACACCGGCCCGCACCACCGCCCTTTCCAACCGACCCGCTGAGAGACCGCGCCATGCACTGCGCCAGCTTGGCTATGCCCATCCGTTTCTCGGCGGGCAGCACAGCACCCTGCCCTCAACCGCTGGGCGCGCTGCAAAGCGCCGGCTCCGCCAACGGTGTGCAGGCCATCCATCACGGAAAGACCCATGCGGCGCGGAGCGCCAGCCATGCCCCCTTCTTTTTCATCCTTCCCAACGGACCAACACCATGAGCCAACTTCCCGACATCATCCGTGACATCGATCGCGTCAGCGCCGACGTCGTAGCCAAGGCCAGCGGCTTCCAGGCCGCCATTTTGGCCGACGTGGCCGGCCGCCGCGGCACCATGCATGCACGGGTGGCACCCGTCCACCAAAGCATGCAGGTCGCAGGCCCGGCCTTCACCGTCGAAGTGCGCCCCGGCGACAACCTGATGATCCATGCCGCCATTGCGCTGGCCAAGCCCGGCGATGTGCTGGTGATCGATGGCAAGGGCGACCAGACGGCAGCACTGATGGGCACCTTGATGCTGAGCGCCTGCAAGAAGCGGGGCCTGGCAGGGGTGATCGTCGACGGTGCGATCCGCGACAAGCTGGAAATCCTGGAGCTGGACTTCCCGGTGTTCAGCGCCGGCTTCAACCCCGCCGGCCCGACCAAGTTTGTGCCCGGCCGCATCAACCACCCGATCTCGGCCGGTGGCACCACGGTCAACCCGGGTGACCTGGTCGTGGGCGACGCCGATGGCGTGGTCGTGATCGAGCGCGCCAAGGCGCCTGCGATGCTGGCCCTGGCCGACAAGAAAGTGGCCGATGAAGCCGCTCGCATCGACGCCATTGCCCGGGGCGATACGGCATCGAAATGGCTGCCTGCTGCACTGCGTGCGGCCGGCGTGCTCCAGGAAGGAGAATCGCTGTGAACCCCCGCATCATTGTGACTGGCGCCGATCTGGCGCAGCAAGCGCTGGACCTGCTTGGCGGCTACGAAGTCATCTACGCCGGCAAGACGCCGACCGAGGATGACCTGGTGGCGCTGGCCAAGCAGCATGACCCGGTCGCCATCATCGTGCGCTACGGCAAGGTCGGCGCGGCGGTGATGGATGCGGCCCCGTCGCTCAAGGTCATCTCCAAGCACGGCAGCGGCACGGACACCATCGACAAAGTCGCGGCCAAGGCGCGTGGCATCGAGGTCGTGGCCGCCGTGGGCGCCAATGCTGCGGCCGTGGCCGAGCAGGCCTTGGCGCTGCTGCTGGCCTGCGCCAAGTCCGTCGTGGCGCTCGATGCACGCATGCATGCCGGCCACTGGGACAAGGCTACGCACAAGAGCCTGGAGCTGGGTGGCCGCACCATTGGCCTGGTAGGGCTGGGCGCCATCGGCCTGCGCTTTGCCAAGATGGCCGATGCGCTGGGCATGCGCGTCATCGGCTTTGACCCCTTTGCCAAGAACCTGCCGGCCTATGTGCAGAGCGTGGACCTGGACACCCTCTGGCGCGAGGCCGATGCGATCTCGCTGCACTGCCCGCTGACGGAAGAGAACCGGGGCATGCTCAATGCCAGCAGCCTGGCGCAGTGCAAGCGTGGCGTCATCGTCGTCAACACCGCACGCGGTGGGTTGATCGACGAGGCTGCCTTGCTGGCTGCCGTGCGCGCAGGCCAGGTGATGGCTGCGGGCCTGGACAGCTTTGCAGTGGAGCCGATGACCGCCGGCCACCCCTTCCAGCGCGAGCCGCACTTTGTCCTCAGCCCCCACATCGGCGGCGTGACCAGCGATGCCTACGTGAACATGGGCGTGGGCGCGGCCCAGAACCTGCTGGCCGTGCTGGCCAAGGCGCCAGCCACGGCCTGAAGCGCTGGCTGGCGTGCGGGCAAGCCAGCGTTGCTTGCCCTTGCCTAACAACGGGCCGGGCATGCACCCGGCCCCAGCAAACACCAAGAGGCTGCAAGCATGCGGCCCGTTAAGGAACGCCTGAAAGACAGGAGACAAAGATGAAGCAGGTTTTTAACCGCCGCTGGCCGATAGCGCTTGCGGCCCAAGCGCTGGGCAGCATCGCCTTGGCAGCAGGCATGGCAGGCGCGCTGCCCGCCCAGGCGCAGAGCCACTGGCCTGACAAGCCCATCAAGCTCGTTGTGCCCTACCCGCCCGGCGGCAATGCCGACAACACCGCGCGCCTGCTGGCCACCCAGCTGGGCAGCCGGCTGGGCCAGCAAGTGATCGTAGACAACCGCCCCGGCGGCAGCGGCACCATTGGCGCGGCGGCGGTGGCCAAGTCTGCGCCCGATGGCTATACCCTGCTGCTCGATGCCACGGCCTTTACCGTCAACCCCAGCCTGTTTGCCAGACTGCCCTACCAGCCGGCCAAGGATTTTGCGCCGATCTCGCTGATCAACCAGGTGCCTTTGCTGCTGGTGGTGCCGGCCAGCTCGGCACTGCATACGGTGGCCGACCTGAGCCGGGCCGCGCAGGCCGCACCTGGCAAGCTCAGCTATGCCTCGGCCGGCAACGGCGGCGCGCAGCATCTGGCGGCGGAGCTGTACAAGCAAGGCGCCAAGCTGGAGATGACGCATATCCCTTATCGCGGTGGCGCACCGGCGCTGACCGATCTGATCGGCGGCCAGGTGGATGTGATGTTCAGCGCCACCACGGCCAGCGGGCCCTTTGTCAAAGGCGGCAAACTGCGCGCGCTGGCGATCACCTCCGCCCAGCGCAGCGAAGGCTGGGAGCAGTTGCCGACGATGGCCGAATCGGGCCTGGCCGGTTTTGAGGTCAACGAGTGGAATGGCCTGTTCGCCCCGGCAGGCACGCCCCCGCCGGTGCTGCAGCGGCTGGAGGCGGAGACCCGCGCCATCGTGGCCAGCCCCGAGATGCAGAAGCGCTTTGCCGAACTGGGTGTACAAGGCGTAGGCTCCAGCGCGCAGGCATTCTCCAGCTTTGTGCAGGCCGAAACCGCCAAATGGGCCGGCGTGATCCGCGCCAGCGGCATTCGCATGGATTGAGAAAGAGACAAGCACATGTTCAAGAAGAAAAATCTGCCAGCACTGGCGCTGCAAACGCTGGTGGCAGCAGCAGCGCTGGCGGCCAGCGCCAGCTTTGCCCAGGCCCCCGCCTACCCCGCCAAGCCGGTGCGGCTCATCGTAGGCTTTGCAGCCGGCGGCCCCACCGATGTGGTGGCACGCGCCTTTGCGGATTACGCCGGCCGAACCCTGGGCCAGCCTTTTGTCGTCGACAACAAGCCCGGCGCCAACACCATCCTGGCCGCGCAAGCGGTGGCCAGTGCACCGGCCGATGGCTATACCCTGCTGTTTGCCGCCACCAACCACACGATGATTCCGGGCCTCTATAGCGGCCGGGTCAAGTTTGATGCGCTCAAGTCCTTCCAGCCGCTGTGCACGGTCGCAACCAGCCCCACGGTGCTGGTGGTGCAGCCAGGCCTGCCGGTCAAGAGCCTGGCCGATTACATGGCCCGCGCCCGCAAGGAACCCGGCCGCACCACGGCCGGCACCGCTGGCATGGGCAGCTCCGGCCACTTTGCGACCGAAATGTTTGCGCGCGCCAATGGCCTGCAGCTGAACCATGTGCCCTACAAGGGCGCGGCCCCGGTGGTGACCGATCTGATGGGCGGCCAGCTCGACAGCTCGTTTGCCACCCTGGGCTCGGTGCTGCCGCAGATCAAGAGCGGCAAGCTGACCGCGCTGGCTGTTGCCTCGCCCAAGCGCTCGTCGCTGCTGCCCGATGTGCCCACCTTTGCCGAGGCCGGTGGCGGCAAGTACTCGGCCGATGCCTGGTATGGCGTGATGGCGCCCGCTGGCCTGCCCGCCGCGATTGCGCAGCAGCTGGAAAAAGCCGCCCGCGATTTTGCCAACAGCGCCGCCACGGTGGACAAGCTGCACAGCCTGGGCCTCGATGCCGACTCGACCTGCGGCCAGGCCTTTGGCAGCCAGGTCGCGCGCGAGGTGACGACCTATACCCAGATTGCGCGCGACCTGGACCTCAAAGCCGATTGATTCTGGCAACGCATCTGCTATCTATTGACACGAACCATTAGGAGACACCATGCCCCGCTTTATCCAATCCCTGATCGCCGCCTGCGCACTGGCCGCCAGCATCGCGCATGCCGCCTTCCCCGAGCGCCCCATCACCATCGTCGTGCCCTACGCCCCCGGCGGCGCGGCCGATGCCGTGGCCCGCGTGCTGGCCACGCGCATGGGCAGCAAGCTGGGCACCAGCGTGATCGTGGAGAACAAGGCCGGCGCCAGCGGCACCATTGGCGCGAGCTTTGTGGCCAAGGCCAAGGCCGATGGCTACACCATGCTCTACGACGCGACGCCCTACTCGATCAACCCGCACCTGTTTGCCAAGATGCCCTATGCAGCCAACGCGCTGCAGCCCCTGTCGCTGGTGCTGCTGGCGCCCAATGCACTGGTGGTCAAGGCAGAGTCGCCGCTGAAGAATGTGAACGACCTGATCGCCAAGGCCAAGGCCGAACCGGGCAAGATCAACTTTGCATCGGGCGGCAGCGGCACGGTGCAGCGCCTGGCGGCCGAGCTGTTCCGCCAGAAGCTGGGCCTGGACATGGTGCATGTGCCCTACAAGAGCGGTGGCCCGGCGATTGCCGATGTGATGGGCGGGCAGGTGGACTTTATGTTTGCCACCGTGGCTGCCTCCTACCCGCTGGTGAGCGGTGGCAAGCTGCGTGCGCTGGCCGTCTCGTCGCCCCAGCGCTCGGCACGCCTGCCGGAGGTGCCCACGGTGGCCGAGACCGTCATCCCCGGCTACGAAGCCTACGAGTGGAATGGCGTACTGTTGCCCGCTGGTACGCCAGACGCTATCTCCCAGCAACTGCACCAGGCGATTGCCGAGGTGCTCAAGGAGCCTGAAGTGCAGCAGCGCCTGTCGGACCTGGGCGCGCAGCCCGTGGGCTCGACACCGGCAGAGTTCAGCGCCTTTTTGAAAAAGGAAGATGCCAAATGGGGCGAGGTGGTGAAGAAGGGCAATATCAAACTGGACTGATCCCTTCTCGCTGGCCGCCGCTGCTGCAGCGGCCAGCCCCGCGATCCTGAAACGCCCACACTGCGATGACCTTGCCTGATCTCACGACCCCTGTCCCGCATTCGGTCGGCCTGAACCGCCCCACGCGCAGCCTCCCTGCGCTGGCCTGCGACAGCCATATGCATATCTTCGACACGCGCTTTGCGCCGTCGGCACACTGGCCGCGCACGCCACCCCATGCACCCGTGGCAGCCTACCGGCAGCTGCAGCAGCGCCTGGGCACCTCGCGCACGGTGGTGGTCACACCATCCACCTATGGCACCGACAATGCCTGCACCTTGGATGCGCTTGACGAACTGGGTGACAGCGCGCGCGGCGTGGCGGTGGTGGATGCGGCGGTGAGCGATGCCAAGCTGGCGCGCCTCGCGGCGCGGCGCGTGTGCGGGCTGCGCGTGAACTTTGTCTCGCCCCAATCCTGGGGCACGACCACGCCCGAGATGCTGCAGACCCTGGCGCATAAGCTGGCGCGCCACCCGGACTGCGCTGGCTGGCATATCCAGGTGTTTGCCGAGCCGGCGCAGATCATTGAATTGCAGCCGGTGCTGCAGCAGTTGCCGGTCTCTTTGGTGATCGACCATCTGGGCCGCATGGACCCGGCAGAAGGCGCGTCGGCCCAGGCCTATGGCGTGCTGCGCCGTTTGCTCGATGGCGGCCGTTGCTGGGTCAAACTCTCTGGCGCCTATATGCGCTCCCAGGTACATGGCCCCAGCTATGCCGATACCGTGCCGCTGGGCCGCGCCCTGGTGCAGGCCGCGCCCGAGCGTCTGGTGTGGGGCTCTGACTGGCCGCACACCACCGAGCGGCCAGGCACCGTCAACGATACCGACCTGGTCAACCTGCTGCAGGCCTGGTCGGTGAGCGATGCGGTAATGGACCGCATTCTGGTGGACAACCCCGCTAAGCTCTACGGATTCACTTCTCCCTGAACCCTGGCAAGATCCTGCTAACCCGCCAACCGTTTTTTGATGCCAAGAAGGCCGCCCCATGTTTTTGCTGCAATCCCCTGAAGTCCGCACCCTGGACACCTTCAGCGCCATGCCCGAGTCCTTTCGCCGCCGTGAGCGCAGCGCCTGGGCTGATGCCAACAGGGGTGGCACGATAACAGATTCGTTTCTGGAAGGCCCGGTGTTCGACGAGGCCGGCAACCTCTATGTCAGCGATATCCCCTGGGGCCGCATTTTTCGCATCGATGCGCAAGGCCAGTGGAGCCTGGTCGCAGAATATGACGGCGAGCCCAATGGCCTGAAGTTTCTGGCCCCCGGCAAGCTCTTGATCACCGACTACAAGAACGGCTTGATGCAGCTGGATGTGGCCAGTGGGGTAGTGACGCCTTATCTGGAGCGCCGCAACAGCGAGAGCTTCAAGGGCGTGAACGACCTGATTTTTGATGCGGGCGGCAACCTGTACTTTACGGACCAGGGCCAGAGCGGCCTGCATGACCCGAGCGGGCGCCTCTACCGCCTGCGGCCTAATGGCCAGCTCGATCTGCTGCTCAGCAATGTGCCCAGCCCCAATGGCGTGGCGCTGTCACCCGATGGCCGCGTGCTGTATCTGGCGGTGACGCGGGGCAACTGCGTCTGGCGTGTGCCCCTGCTGCCCGATGGCAGCGTCGCCAAGGTGAGCCAGTTCTTCACCTCGTACGGACCCAGCGGCCCCGATGGCCTGGCCGTTGATGCCCAGGGCCATGTGCTGGTCGCCAACCCGGGCCTGGGCTATGTCTGGGTGCTGAACCACCTGGCCGAGCCGGTGCAGGTGCTATGCGGCATCAAGGGCAGCTCCACCACCAACCTGGCCTTTGGGGGTGCAGAGCGCAAGCAGGTGTTTGTCACCGATTCCACCTATGGCCGCATCTTGACGACCAGCCTGGCCACGCCAGGCATGGCAATTCACCAAGGCAAGACAAGCTAACGCAGCGTGAACGCAAAGCGCAGCGTGTCATTCGCCGCCTGCGCTGGCACGCTGGCATGCACCTCATTGGGGTAGCGCTGCAGCCGCACGCGCAGGCCCCAGCCGGAGAGCGCTTCCAGCCGCTCGGCCAGCATGCGGGCCGATTCCGGATCGCCATCGGCGTCGCGGTCGCCCACGACCACCATCAGGCGGCTGGTGGCGCCGACTTTGCCGGCCTGCACCTTGTCGCGGAACACGCGCTCCTCCTCCAGAATATGCTGGCCGTTCCACTCCATCGAGGGGCTGGCGGCCACTATCGCCTCAAAGGCCTGCGGGCGCTCGTACAGCGCATAAAGCGCAAACAGCCCGCCAAAGGAATGGCCGAACAGCGACTGCCGCTCCAGGTTGACGGGGTAGCGCTGGGCGATCTCGCCGCGCAGCTTGCCGGTCAGAAAATCCAGAAACGGCGCGCGCGCACCGCTCTTGTACTTGGCAAAAGGACGCACCTCGGGCGACAGCGGCTCACGCAGTTGGGCCGTGTAATCAGCCATGCGGCGCACATCCCAGGCCTTGTCGCCCGGGTAGCCGACGCCCACGATGATGGCCTTGCCCACGGGCAGGTAGTCCTGCACCCAGCGCGCCTGCGCGAAGGAGCCAAAGTAGGCATTGCCATCGAGCACATAGAGCACCGGGTAGCCGCCCTTGGGGGGCTCGCCCTTGTCGGGTGCCGAAACAAAGATGCGGTAGATCTCGCCGTTGTCCGATGCCATGTCCCAGACCTGGGTGGCGGGCATCACATAGGGGCTGGCCGGGGTGGCTGCGGTGCTGGGCGTGGCCGTAGCGGGTGCATCGGCTGCAGCGCCCTGCGGGGAGGTTTGCGCCCCCGCCTGCGGCGCCGTGGCCAGCAAGCCGGCCAGCAGCGCCGCGCAGGCGCTTGGGTAGAGGGTGGACAAGCGCATGGGTGGCTTAGAAATCATGGCGCAGGTTAGCACTGAACTTGCGCGGCTCGCCAAACGGCGCGTACTCGCGGCCATACAGGTGGCGGTAGCTGCGGTCCGTCAGGTTGCTGACGACCAGGTTCAGCTGGGTCTTGGGGGTGATGCGGTACTTGGCGTTCAGGCCCACCAGCACCAGCGCGCCCTGCTCGATGGTCCAGGCATTGGCGCCCGAGCCGCCGTTTTTATAGGCCTTGCTGGTGGCAGCCACATTGCCACCCAGCGACCACTGCGTGCCCGGCAGCTGGTAGTTGGCGGCCAGGCGCATGCTGTGGCGCGGCTGCTCAGTGCGGAAGCGCTGGTCCTTTTGCGGGCCGGCCACATACTCGGCACTGGTATAGGTGTAGCCCGCAGCCAGGTTCAGCTCGCGGCTCACCTGGCCGTTTACGCCCAGGTCAAAGCCCTGGCTGACGACCTTGCCCGCTGCGGTATAGCAGGCGCCGCCGCAGGCATTGCTGGGGTTGTTGGGCACGGACGAATCGAGCACCGCCAGGTTGGACTGCGCCAGGCGGAACACGGCGGCCGAGACATTGAGGCGCTTGTTCAGCAGCTCGCCCTTGATACCCACTTCGTAGTTGGCGCCCACCACCGGGTCGAGCACATTGCCATCCTGGCTGCGGTTGGTCTGGGGGTTGAAGATGTCCGAGTAGCTGGCATAGGCCGAGTACTGGGCGTTGATGTCATACACCAGCCCGGCATAGGGCGTGACCACGCCCTTCTCCTTGGGCGCCACGACACCGGTCAAGCTGTTCTTGCGCTCGTAGTTGCTGATGCGGGTGCCGGTGATCAGCTTGAGCGCGTCGGTCAGGCTCCAGCGCGCGACGCCATAGACACCCATATTGCTGGTCTTGGTCTTGCTGGTCGATGCGCGCAGGCCATCAGGGATGGGGCCCAGGCCTTCGGGGTCAAAGGTGTAGACATTGATTGGCGTGGTGGACGAGTAACCGGTGCCGGCATTCTCATCACGGTAGCTGGTGCCGTTGACGCCCAGGGTCAGCTCATGGCGGCGGCCCAGAAAATCAAACGGCCCCGTGGCATAGACATCGACCACATTGGCGTGCATCACCGAGGTGTAGTTGCGCTGGCGGCTGCCGATGAAGAGGCCATCGCCGGTCACCGGGTTCAGGTTGCCCGAGAGGCTGCTGAAGTTCTCGATATCGTTGTTGGTCTTTTGCCAGGAGTAGTTGGCCTTCAGGCTCCAGGCGCCGGCCAGCTGCTGGGCCAGGCCCACGGTGTAGATGTTGTAGTCGCGCACCGAACGGTGGTCGGCATCGCCCCAGAAGGACGAGCGGGGCAGCCCGGCATCGCTGCCATCGGCCGCCAGCGGCACGCCAAAGTGGCCCCGGCTCGTGTCCTTTTGCAGCTGCACGCTGGCGCTCAAGGTGGTCGTGGGCCCCAGGTCAGCCTCGACAATGCCGTAGCCCGCATAGCGGTCACGGTAGACATAGTCGGTAAACGACTCGCTGTTATCCGACACGGCCACCAGGCGGCCCCGGATCACGCCCGAGTCGATCAGCGGGCCGGACACATCGCCGACCAGGCGCCGCTCTTTCCAGGAGCCCAGTTGCACCTCGCCCTGGGCCTGGAAGGTGTCGGTCGGGCGCTTGAGCACCATGTTGACCGTGCCGCCCGGGCTGCCAGCACCGGCCATCAGGCCGGCCGCGCCTTGCAGCACCTCGACCCGGTCGACAAAGGCGCTGTCGAACTTGGGCGAGCGGTTGCCGCTGTCGATGCCCGAAGGCGTGGCCATGCCATCGACCTGGGCCTGCATGCTAAAGCCCCGGCTGTAGTAGTTGGCGCCAATGCTGCCGCCATCGACCGCAAACACGCCGCTCACTGCGCGCAGCGCATCATCGACCGAGGTCATGCCGGCGTCGTCCATCTGCTGGCGGGTGATCACCGTCAAGGTCTGCGGCGTTTCGCGCTGGCTCAGGTTCAGCTTGGAGCTGGTGCTCGAATGCGCCGCTGCATAGCTGCCACTGCCCTCGGTGGTGCCGCTGCGCTGGGCCGCGGCCGTCACGGTGACCGTGTTCAACGTCATGTCCGATGCCCCAGCCGCGCTGCCCGCTGCCGCAGGGTTGGCCGCCGGCAGCTTGCGCAGCACATAGGTCGCGCCCCCTTGCTTGACCACTTCAAAACCGCTGCCGCCCAGCAACTGGGCAAAGCCCTCCGCCTCGCCATAGCTGCCTTGCAGGCCGTTGCTGCGCAGCCCCGCCAAGGTGGACTGCTCAAACACCAGCTGCACCCCCGCCGTGGCCGCGTACTGCGCCAGCACATCTGAGAGCGGGCCCGCGGCAATCGCATAGCTCTTGGCGCCGGCAGCCGGCTCGGCCGCCATGGCCCAAGGTGCTGCCAGCGCCAGGCCTGCGGCACTGCCCCCAACCAAGGTGGCACGGATCGCGCCATGCAGCAAAGCCAGCGCAAAGCGTTCGCGGTGCCGGCTGCGGCGATGGGAAGAGAGAGTCATGGTTCGTCGTCCTGGTGATCTGGAAAGAAAAGAGCGGCACTGCATAGCGCCATTGCCCTGTACACCGAACGAGATCCAAAAAGTGATCACCTGAAGCGAAAAATAGTGGGAAAAATTTTCGCGGTGGCAAGAAACGGCTGCAGCGGGCTGCAAAACAAGCAGCGGTGGCTGCAGAACCTGCGGCTTTGGTGGCCAGCCATGCACACCCCAGCAACGCCCCTGTCGCTCTGGTGATGCCCCCAATACGCCCGTCAGCAAAGCGTAAGATCATGCAGATACATTTTGTAATATAAAGCAGCAAACGGTCTGTGCGCCGCGCTTCCAGCAGCACTGCGCCGCCGTCAGCCAGCCGCACAAAGACAGGCATCCATCAGCCAACCAGGACAGGGGGAGACCATGGCAAGACGCAAGAAAAGCAGCGGGTTCGAAGACATGCTGGATCTGCTGGCGCTGCTCCCCTGGTGGATTTGCGTGGCACTGGCGGGAGCGAGCTATGTCTTCCTGCACCGTTGGGCCGTGGTGCCCCCAACGGCAGAGCTGGCAGGCCGCCCCGCCGACATGATGGCAGCTGTCGTCCAGAAGGGGCTTATCTTTGGGCTGGCCTCCATCGGCCAATACCTGCTGCCCTTGATGTGCTTGATAGCCGCGGCCATGTCGGCCTGGCGCAGAAAGCAGCGCAAGGCCCTGGTCAGCACGGTGGCGCAGGCGCAAGATGTGGCCGCGCTGGGCGACATCAGCTGGCGCGAGTTTGAGCTGCTGGTGGGCGAGGCCTACCGCCTGCAGGGCTTTCGCATCATTGAGCTGGGCGGCAACGGGCCCGACGGCGGCGTGGATCTGGTGCTGCTCAAGGGCAGCGAAAAATTCCTCGTGCAATGCAAGCAGTGGAAGGCCCAGAGAGTCGGTGTTGCGATCGTGCGCGAACTCTATGGCGTGATGGCCGCCAGGGGCGCGACGGGCGGCTTTGTGGTCACTTCCGGCCGCTTCAGCAGCGACGCCCAGGAATTTGCACGGGGTCGCAATATCAGCCTGGTCGATGGCCACCAGCTGTTTGCAATGGTGCAGCGTGCGCGGCAATCGCTGGTGAATGGCCCCAAGGCTACGCAAGCCAGCGGCACCTCGGCTGCAGCAACCGCGCGCACCAACGTTGCGACGGCCTCGGCTGCCGCCCCCGTTGCAGCCAACCCTGCCCCTGCCCAACCCAGCTGCCCACGCTGCAGCGCCGCAATGGAACTGCGCACCGCGCGCCAGGGTGCCCATGCCGGCAAGTCCTTTTGGGGCTGCTCGACCTTCCCGGGTTGCCGTGGCACGCTTGCGGCGGCGTGACGGAAGCTTGAAGGTCTGTCCATGCGCTTGTTGTCCACCTCTCGCCATGCAAGCCGTTGCCAATCAACGCGGTGGCTGCTGTTGCTAGCCCTCGTCTGCTGCGCCGCGCCTGCCTTTGCGCAAAAGCCAGTCTACCGCTGCGAGACGGCCGGGCGCGTGAGCTACTCGGATGCGCCTTGTGTAGGGGCCCAGGAAATCGACGCCACGCCTACCCAGGGCATGGACAAGATGACGGGCAAGAGCCGCAAAGGCCAGGACGTGCAGCGTGCCGAACACAATGCTGCCTTCGCAGAAGCCATCCAGCCCCTGACAGGGATGAACGCCGATGAGTACCGGGTGCACCAGCGCCGCTTCAAGCTCAGCGCCGCCGACAAGCTGGAATGCGCACGGCTGGACAACCGCCTGCCCGGGCTCAAGCAAGCGGTGCAAGCAGCAGCGGCCAGCGACCTGGCCCAGGCCGAGGTCGATCTGTACAAGGCGCGCAAGCGCTTCAATGATTTGAACTGCTAGCCGCTAACTTGTCTTTTTAAACGGCAAAGCAGAGGCCAGCGCTTGCCAAATGCCAGCGCAGGCTTGTGTCAATCCAAGGGAACATTCCCCAAGCCCATTCCATGGCCGTGGCGATCCCTGACCTGGAGTTGTCCACCAAAGCGATTGTTGGGTTCGCTACTCAGATAGCCGGTCATCAGCCCCCCATCGCGAGTCCACAGGCACCTCAGCGACGGAAACTCGGCGTCGATACGGTTGCACACGACCTGTCCGTCTTCGCTGGTCAGGGAGTCACCCTCCAAGGTCGTCAGTTTCACGAGCTTGAATGCCGGAAGGCTTTGACCGTAGAAGCCGATCCACCACTGGCCCAGCAGGCCTTGCAAGCTGGCAGCATCCGGCTCCAGCGACATACGCACAATGCGCTTGGGCGCCTCACCGGGAATGGAGGCAATACCCACCAAACGGTTGTCATCGTAGCCTTGTCGTACCGCATTCTCGGAAAAGCGGATCGACAGCTCACCTGCTGAATCCACCAGGTGTCCGCTCGCTGCCGGTCCGCCCAAAGCGCGGCCACCAGCGTATCGGTTGAGTGGAATACTGGCATTGATGCCTTGGTACAGACCGCTTCCCATGTGGAACGTCGGTGCACCATCTGGCAGGTAATTGAATACCTGGGCCAGCACCATGCCGTTTTGCACATCAATGGCAAAACCCCGCCCCGGTTTACCAAGCAGTTCCTCCTCCACCACCCAGGTTCCGCTGCTGGGGCTGGTAATGGGGTTGCAGTTGCGCGGATAGCCAACATATGCGTCGATAAAGGAGCCACAGCCAGTGATGGACACCTCTCCGCCACCAGCCACCGTGATGCCCTGAAGCGGCAGTTGTTGAATGGCACCATTGCTCAGAATATCAACCGTGCCGTAGACATCGATGCCCGCAATATGCAGCCGCAGCGACTGTATATTTGCCTGCTCCGTGGGGATTCCACCATCCATGGGTTTGCAGGTATACACATCCCGACCGTCCAGCCGCTCGCAATCCATTCGCTGCCGCAAATCACCGGGTATGTCGCTCAAGGTCATCAGCATTCCACGACCCGGGGTGGCAGAAGCACTCAGGGATATATTCGCAAAAAACGCCATCTGGCGTTCGGCGTCTACCGCCGAAACAATGAATTTGCGGGACCGTTCCTTGACCCAATAGCGGTCTTCAAATTCAGCACTTTGCATATGAAAGCGCTGTATGGCGACCTCCTCCTCGCCGGGAAACTGCACCGTGCCTTGCAGGCCATTGGCAAAGCTGACAGTGACATTGCCGGGCGATCCATCCTCCACGGCATCCCTTGCGGCACTGCCAAAACTGCGCCCACCGCTGTATCGGTTCAGCGGCGCAGTGATGGTATTGCCATCCATCTGGCCAGTGGCCATGTAGAAAGTGGCATCACCATTTTTTTCATAGCCAAATACCTGCATGAAAAAGGTATTGCCCTGCACATCAATGGCAAGGCCGCGCCCTGGTTTGCCATCGAGCTCTTCGCTGATGATCCAGGTACCCGCTTGCGGCGTGAAATCTCGCGCAGCCCAGCTGGAGACATGTGAAAAAGCAAGGCTTGCTGCAAGCACGGCCGTGCGTAAGGCTTGGATACGGATGGGAAGGCGCACTCTCTCTCCTATTTGATTATCAAATCAGTATAGATGAGCAGTTTATAAATTCCCCAAAGAAAGTGACAGCCCTCGCAACGGCACCGGCTATATATCACTCCGAATCAACGCCCCATTTTTAGGCCTAGCCTGCATTAATCCCGCTCGTAAGCTTGCTGAATACCTACGCACCATCACCTATGCAGCGCTGTGAAACATCCTCTGCATAACCCTGGTTCAGTGGAATGGACGCGGATCCTGAAGACCGCCCGCCTGCGCTCCGAACTGCTAGCCGCCGGGGCTTACTTGCTGAGCGACCGGCAAAACTGGGCAATGGCCTCGCCCGCCTGCCGCAAGGCCGCATCATCGAGCGCATAGGCCACACGGATATAGGGCCCCATGCCAAAAGCACTGCCATGCACGGTCGCCACGCCGGCCTCATCCAGCAGCGCGTTGACAACATCTTCATCGCTGCGCAGCAGCGTGCCCGCCCGGGTGGTTTTGCCAATCAGTTCCTCGCAGGATGCAAAGGCATAGAAGGCGCCCTGTGGGACATCGCACTGCAGGCCCGGCGCCTGGCTCAGCATCTCCACCACCAAGTCCCTGCGCCTTTGGAACACCGCCCGCGCGCTGACCACAAAGTCCTGCGGCCCCGTCAATGCGGCCAACGCGGCATGCTGGGAAATGCTGCAAGCGCCAGAGGTCTGCTGGCCTTGCAGCTTTTCCATGGCCTCGATCAGCCAGGCCGGGCCTGTGCAAAAGCCGATGCGCCAACCCGTCATCGCATAGGCCTTGGATACACCGTTCATCGTCAGCACCCGATCGCGCAAACGGGGCTCCACCTGGGCGATGGTGTGAAAGGCGATGCCGTCAAACACCAGGTGCTCGTAGATATCGTCGGCCAGCACCAGCACTTGCGGGTGGTCCAGCAGCACCTCTGCCAAAGCCTGCAGTTCAGCACGGCTGTAGACCGCACCGGTGGGGTTGGAGGGCGAGTTCAGGATCAGGCAGCGGGTGCGACTGGTGATGGCGGCCGCGAGCGCATCGGGGCTGAGCTTGAAACCGGTCTGCGCCGTGCATGGCACGGCTACCGCTTTGCCGCCACAGAGCTGCACGATCTCGGGGTAGCTGACCCAGTAGGGTGCGGGCACGATGACCTCGTCGCCCTCGTTCAAGCTGGCAGCCAGCGCATTGAAGATCACCTGCTTGCCACCGCTGCATACCAAGGTGTTGCGCCGCCAGTCCACGGCCAGCCCGTTTTCTTGCTTGAACTTGGCAGCCACCGCTTCGCGCAGATCGCGCAGGCCAGCCACCTGCGTGTAGCGGGTGTGGCCGGCGCGGATGGCGGCGATGCCGGCCTCGCAAACATGGGCCGGCGTGTCGAAGTCGGGTTCACCGGCGCACAGGGATATGACCTGCGCACCGGCGGCCCGGCGCGTTGCCACGCGGTCCATGACCCGGTAGGTGGCCGATGGTTTAGCCTGGGCCAGGAAGCGATTCAAACCATGGGCAGGCGCATTCATTGCTGCGTCCTCCAGCTGGTGAGGCCCATCAGCTCCAAGGTCGATTGGCCGTTTTGCAACGCCTGCATCATCCGGGCTTCCTTGTCGGCACGCAGCTGCCCCTGGGCCAGGCTGCGCTCGGCCTGTGCAGCCGGTATCACCAGCACACCATCGTCATCGGCCACGACCAGGTCGCCAGCGGCCACCGGCGTGCCGGTAAAGCTGATGGGCTGCCCCACCGACGGCGCACTGGCCTTGATGGTGCCACGCATCGAGATGCCGCGCGAAAACACCGCAAAGCGCCGTGCGGTAAGGGCCGCAATATCGCGCACGCCCCCATCAATGACCAGGCCGGCAATACCGGCGGCCTCTGCGGCCACGGTCAATACCTCCCCCCAATACCCAGCGACAAAGCCACCGGTGGAGATCACCAGGATGCTGCCACGCGGCGCCCGCTCCATCGCAATATGGATGGACAGGTTGTCGCCGGGTGAGCATTCCAGCGGATACGCAGGCCCGGCGACTGATGCGCCCGCCCATACCGGACGGATGGCCGCATCGACGGCACTGGTGGCCAGGCCAGAGGCCTCGAACAAGGTGGAGGTTCCCAGCTTGCAGGCCTGGGCAAGCTGCTCGGCTCCGTAAAACGTTGTCATGCTCAGTCCTTGGTTTGCAGTTGGTGGTAGCCCAGCGCAGCACGCGCCTCGCCCAAGGAGGTACCTTGTGCGATCTGCTCGCGGATGCGCGATTCGCTCTCCTCGATCTTGCGGGCCGTTGCTGCCACATCGCGGGCGCGGTGGCGCGGCACAATGACCACGCCATTGGCATCGGCCACCACGATGTCGCGCGATGCGACTCGCACCGTACCGACAGCCACCGTGGTGTTCAGCGACTCGACCTGGACCCGGTCCTTGCCGGTGCGCATAAAGCGGCCCACGCTGAAAATCGGGTAGTTATCGCCCAGCGCCTTGCCCACATCGCGGCACACGCCATCGATCACCGTTGCCGCAATACCGCGCAGGCCGGCGTACTGGGTCATGATGTCGCCCCAGACCGTGCAGTCGCTGCGGCCATCGTTGTCGATCACCACCACATCGCCTGGAGCGACGTCATCGATGAAATCACCCACCGTGCCGGGCGGGTTGCTGGCCGGCACGTATTTGACGGTAAAGGCCGGACCGACCACCGTTTTGCTGTAGTTCGCCAGGGGCATGATGCCCAGTGCCTGGCCGTGCAGGCCCAGCTTGTCCATGGCATCGGACACGCCGGGCGTATCCAGTCCTTCAAACAGGGCAACCAGTGCCTGGTCTTCCGGGCTCATTTTTTGGGGATGGGTCATGGTGTGTATCGCTCGATAAAGAAAAGGGCCATCGCCCGGTGATCACTGCGGCTGCGCGGCAATCGCTTCAAACTGCCGGTCATGCATGACCTCGGCCACGGAGCGCCCCGCGCGCACGGCGGCCACCATGCCGTCCTGGCGATGGGCAATGCGCTCGCCCAGGTCCAGCACTTCGTCGATACGGCCCGCTGGTATGAAGACCGTGCCGCAGCGATCGGCAATCACATAGTCGTCCTGCTGCACGGTGACGCCAGCCATCTGCACGGGCTGGGCCGCATGCAACTGCACCACGCGGTTGCGGGCGCTGACCATGGTCAGTCCACGGCCATAAACGGGATAGCCAATGTCTGCACTGCCATCGATATCGCGGCTCAGACCATCGATGACGGTGCCGCGCACCTGCCTGGCAACTGCGGCATTGGCCAGGATGTCGCCCCAGCAGGAGATGCCCTCCACCCCGCCGGCAACCACGAGCACGCGGTCATCCGAGACCACGGCATCGATGACGGGAGAGATCAGGTGCACGGCAGGCTTGGCATCGCCCTTACGGCCCAGCTGTATGGTGCTGGCAAGCCCAACCAGCTTGGGGCAGTTCCACAGCGGCAGCAGGCCGACCGTGGCCCCGGGCAGGCCAAGAAAATCGAGCGCGTCGGAGACCGTATTGGTGTCCAGCGCCCTGAGGCGTTCAAGGTGGAGATTTGAGTGGGTCATCGCGTGCATTCCAGGGAAGTGCTGGCATCATCCGGTCCGCGATCTGATATGTGAAATACTTATCAAATATCTCTCTGATACGAATATCAGAATAGAAATATCACTCGAAGGAGAGCACCATGAGCCACATCGACTTTCGCCTGATTCGCCAGCTGTGGATGTTCCTGGCCGTGGCCGAGGAGCAGAACTTTGGGCGGGCTGCTGCACGCCTGTCCATGTCGCAGCCGCCGTTAACCGAGCAGATCAAGGTGCTCGAGCACTCGCTCAAGTTGCAGCTGTTCGAGCGCTCCAGGCGTGGCACCAAGCTCAGTCCTGCGGGCGCGGCCATCCTGCCAGCAGTGCGGCAGTTCGCACTGCAGGTGGAGCAGCTCGAGCGCGTGGTGCGCGAGGTTGCAGCCGGGCAATCCGGCGTGCTGCATGTCGGCGCCATCACCTCCGCCATGCTGGACACGGTACCGCCATTGCAGGACTACATGCGCAGCCAGCACCCCCATGTGACGGTCTTTGTGCGCGAGATCGACAGCGCCGATGCCATACCCGCGCTGCAAGCCGGCGATCTGGACCTGGCTTTTGTACGCTTGGAGGGCGATGTGGGCCAGGGCATTGCCACCTTGCCGATGATGGAGGACCGGCTGGCCGTCGCCTTGCGCAAGGACCACCCCCTTGCGGGCCAATCCCAGGTCCGCCTCAAGTCGCTGAGCCACGAGCCCATGGTGATGTCGTCGCGCCAGGTCAGCCCGGTGTATTTCGACATGCTGGTGGGGGTGTGCCGCGCCCAGGGCTTTGCACCGCGCGTGATGCATGAGGTGCGCTCGGTGTCTTCACAGATCGCCTATGTGAGCTGCGGCCAGGGCGTGGCCCTGGTGCCTGCTTCCATGCGGCGCCTGGCGCCCGAGAATGTGGTCGTCCGCCCGCTGCGCGAGAAAACCATGGTGGTCACCGCTGCGGCCGCCTGGAATGCGGAGCGCCACCACCCCTTGCTGGACGAGGCAGTCGCCTGGCTGCATGCGCAACGCCCATCCAGGAAGACCCACGCAGCCTCGGCCGGCTAGCTTGTCAGCACTGCACCTGGCTGCGCTGTGGGCGGTTAAAGATTCAACGCCAACTCCGGCCCCTCCGCCCAGGACACACAGGTACACATCGCATTACCGCGCAATGCAGGCGCGATGCTGTCGCGGTGGATGGGGGTGCCGCTGACTACTTCGGTCAAACAGGCGCCGCAGACACCGCGCCGGCACTCATAGCCCGTCCAGGCACCTGCGGCCAGCAAGGCATCGAGCAGCGATTGGCCGGGCGCCACATCGATGCGCTGGCCCGACTGCACCAGCGTGACCCGCAGAGGGCCATCGTTGGCATCGGCAGCCGCGCCAAAGCTCTCGCTGTGGATGCGCCCGGGCGCCCAGCCCAGCTGTGCGGCAGCGGCGCGCACGGCGGCCACCAGACCTGCAGGACCGCAGACATAGACCTGGCTGCCGGGCACTTGCGCGGCCAGCAAGCCGGGCAGGTCCAGGCTGCTGCGGCCGATATGGGTCTGACCAGACAGGCTTGGGTCCAACGGCCACTGCCGGGCGAGGTCGTGCACGATCTGGTGCAAGGCAAAGCTTTGCCCTGCTTGCTGCAGATGCTCGGCCATGCTCAGCAACGGCGTGATGCCGATGCCGCCGCCGATCAAGAGCGTGTACGGTGCATCGGGCTGCAGTGCGAATTCATGGGCCATCTCCAGCACGCGCAGCCTGTCCCCCACGGCCAGCTGGTCGTGGATGAAATGCGATCCGCCCTGGCTCTGCGCGGTGCGCAGTACGGCGATGCTGTAGTGGTCCAGTGCCGGGCCGGTGTGCAGCAAGGAGTAGCGCCGCACGCGGCCGTCCAGGTCCAGGGCGATGTGGGCGCCGGGTTCTGCACCGGGCAGCAGCTGGCCTTCGGGGTGGCGCAGCACCAGGCGCACAATGTCGGCGGCGATGGCTTGCTTGTCAGCGACCACCAGGTCCAGGCTTGTCAGGGGTTCCATAACAGTCTCAAGGGTTGTAGGGCGAGGCTTCCAGCAGGCGCCAGTGCTGGGGCAGGTTCAACGGCGTGCTGCGCCAGCTGTCCACCCGGAACTCGATCCAGCGCCCGGTTCCTCCCGTCTGGTCGATGTCGGCCTCGACACCAAAATGGGCACGCGCATGGCCGGTCAGCTGCAACTGGCGCGCGCCTTCAAAGTCCGGAAAGACCAGGCCACAGCGCGACTCCAGCTCCAGATTGCCCAAGGTGTTGAACATGCTGTTGCCGTTGAAATCAGGGATGCGCAGCACCTGGCCCTGTTGTTGCACAAAGCCAGGCCGGCCACCCCGGTGCGATACATCAGCATCCTCGCTGGGGCCCAGGCTGGCAATGAACAAGGTGTCGGCGCCGGCAATCCAGGCGGATGTGGCCTCGTCCAGCAGCGTGCCTGAGCTGGCATCCGTGCCGCTGCTGTTGTCGGCAGCAGGTGCGGCCTCCAGCGGCAGCAGTTCGCGCTTTTGGATATAGCGGGGGCAGACCGGAAAGGCCTGGCCTACCGCCACCTCCAGCGCCTGTGCCGATGCCTGCGCTGTTACCTGGCTGACACGGCCATTGATGCGCAGGCGCCTGCGGGTCTGCAGTTCGATCAGCAGCACGGCGATGGATTGCGCGGGCTGCAGATCTGCGATGGGGGCCATGCTCGCCAGCACGCCCTGCGGGTCGCGGCTGGCCACGTGCAGGCTGCGCAGGTCATCGCTGGCCTGCACAAAGCCGGGCTCGCCACTCAGCAGGCAAGCCCATATGGCGCCTTCCGCATCGGCCGCACCCAGCACGCACCAGCGCTGCTGGCCGACAAAGTTGCGTGCGGCCGCCGGAATGCCGGGGCTGATGCTGCGGCTGTTGATGAGCGCGGTGCCGCGCTCGCCCGTGCGCTCCTGCACCAGGCGTTCGCCAGTGTGAAAGATGTGGTCGTCCATAGTGGCTCCTTGGTGGCGACAGGGTCTCAACAGCTGTCAGCCAGGCGGCTTAAAAGGTCACCAAGGTGTGGCCTGCATCCAGGTGGCGCGACAGATCCAGCACGCCGGTGGTGCCAGGGATGGTCTTGTCGCGCACCAGCGCAATGCCAGTGGGTGCCAGGCCTGCGCCCGCACCAAACACATCGGCGCAGCCGCCGCAGGCAACGATGTGGTCCAGCACCGCTTCATACAGCGCATGGCCGGGGTGTTCTGGCTTGACCAGCTCGGCAGGCCAGCGCACGCCCGTGCCTTGGAACACCAGGTCAAAGTCCCGGTTCTTTTCCTTGAGCTCATAGGCCAGGAACAGCGCGTTCACGACACGGCCCAGCGCTTCTTGCGTGCCGGATTGGGGATCGGAAAAAACAACGATGACGGTTTTCATAAATAGACCTTTCGAGGACGGCGTAGTGACAAAACTGGAGTTGCCGTCTCGGAAGTAAATTTATCTATTTACTCAAACGTGATAAATACCAGAGAATTGATTTGATTCTTCCACTTTTTGCAGCAATTACCCCCACCATGGACCGCCTCCACGCCATTGATGTCTTTCTGGCCATTGCCGAGCATGGCAGCCTGACCCGCGCTGCCGAGGCGCTGGAGCTGTCCCTGCCCAGTGTGGTGCGCACCCTGGCTGCGCTGGAGAAGCACCTGGGCGTGCGCCTTTTCAACCGCAACACCCGGCGCCTGGCCATCACCGATGAGGGCCGGGCCTACCGCGAGCATGCGCTGGCCATCCGCGCTGCAGTTGCCGATTCAGAACAGGCGATGAGCCGGGCGCAGGCCGAGCCCTCGGGCAGCATCAGCCTGACGGCGTCCGTCAAATTTGGCGAGCTGCATGTGGCCCCGCTGGTGGCCAGCTACCTGCAGCGCTACCCGCAGGTGGAGGTGCAGCTCTTGCTGCTCGACCGCGTGGTCAATCTGGTCGAAGAAGGTCTGGACCTGGCCGTGCGCATTGCGCCGCTGCCCGATTCCAGCCTGGTGGCGCGCCATGTTGTGGACATCCACCAGGTGATCGCCGCCAGCCCTGCCCTGGTCGCCGCCTGCGGCATGCCCCAGCAGCCGCAAGACCTGGCTGCGCTGCCCTGCATCGAGTTTGGCGGGGTGGGCGATGCCAACCTCTGGGAGTTTGTCAGCAAGGGCCGGCCCGAGCGCGTCAAGGTAAAGGGCCGCATGCGCTGCAACACCGTCGGCGGCAATATCGCCGGATGCATCGCCGGCCAGGGCTTTGGCCGCTTTTTGCACTACCAGGTGCTCGATGCGATTGCGCGCGGCGAGCTGGTACGCATCCTGCCCGGCCACGCACCCGCGCCCCGCCCGCTGTCCCTGGTCTACCCGAGCAAGCACCATGGCACGGCGCGGGTGGCAACCCTGGTCGAGCATCTGGCTGAGCAGCTGCGTGCGCGGCTGGGGGAGTTTGCGCCTTCTGCACAAAAGCGCTGAAAGGCTGGGCTGCAGCAGCGCCGCTAGTTGGCCGTTGCGGTACCGGCCAGCTCGCCTTTGAAGCGCCCCGCCAGATGCTCGATAAATGCCCGTACCACCGGCGGCAAGCCGCGCCTGGTGGTGAACACGATATGCACAATGCCGGTCTCCGTGCGCCATTGCGGAAACACATGGACGAGGCTGCCGCGCTCGAGCTCCTTGCTGCAAAAGTGCTCGGGCAACAGCGCAATGCCCAGGCCAGCCAAGGCCGCTGAGCGCAGCGCGCCAAAATCGGCACAGGTCATGCGGGGCGTGTGGCTGATGGCACTGGGCTGTCCATCGCCATTCCAAAACTCCCAGCTGATGGGGCCAGTCTGCTCGGTGCTGGCCAGGGTCGGCAGCTCGCCCAGCAGCTGCAGATCGCCCTTTTTGCACTGCCTGGCCAGGCTGGGCGCAGCCACCAGAATGCGGCTTGAATGGCCCAGCGTGCGCATCACCAGGGCGGCATCGGTCGTCAAGCTGGTGCGCACGCGGATGGCCACATCGATGCGCTCGTCGATCAGGTTGACGGGCCGGTCCGCGGCCACCATCTGCAGCTGCGCCTTGGGATAGGTCTGCAAAAAATCGGTCAGGGTGGGAGAGAGGATTTCCATCAGCCCCAAGGGGCAGCTGCAGCGCACGACACCATGGGGTTCGCCCAGCGCATCGGACACGACGGCATCGGCCTGCTGCACATCGAGCACGATGGTGCGGCAGCGCTCGTAAAAAGCCTGGCCGACCTCGGTCACCCGATAGCGCCGGGTGGAGCGCTCGATCAAGCGCACACCCAGCCGCGCCTCCAGCGCCGCAATGCGCCGGCTCAAGGTGGACTTGGGCATGCCCAGCACACGGCCCGCTGCGGCAAAGCCGCTGTGCAGCACCACCTCGGCAAACAGCGCGTAGTCGTTGATATCTCGCATGGGCCTCGCTTCCGGTTTTTGTCTCAATATTGGAACAATGATATCCATTTTGACCGTCTACTCAAAACTTTGTTCCACCTGCATCATTACTCCACTGCGACGAACGGTTCGGCGCACACCTCAAGGAGTAGGAAAAATGGAACGCAAGTTTGACAACAAGGTCGTCGTAGTCACCGGTGGCACCAGCGGTATTGGCCTGGCCACCGCCAAGAAATTTGCCAGCGAAGGCGCCTATGTGTTTGTCACCGGCCGCCGCCAGCAAGAGCTGGACAAGGCCGTCCAGGCGATTGGCCCCCGTGCTACCGGTGTGCGGGCCGACATGTCCCAACTGGCCGACATTGACCGCCTCTACGACGCCGTGCAACAAAGCCATGCGCAAATCGATGTGCTGTACGCCAATGCCGGCGGTGGCTCGATGCTACCCCTGGGCGCCATCACCGAGGAGCATTTCGACGCCACCTTTGGCACGAATGTGAAGGGCCTCGTGTTTACCGTGCAAAAGGCTTTGCCGCTGCTGCGCGATGGCGCCTCCGTCGTGCTGACCGGCTCGGTCGTCGGCTCCACCGGCACCGCCGCCTTCAGCATCTACAGCGCCTCCAAGGCCGCCGTGCGCAATCTCGCCCGCAGCTGGACCCTGGATCTGAAGGAGCGCGGCATCCGCGTCAATGTCGTCAGCCCCGGCCCCATCCGCACCCCTGGCCTGGTCGAGCTGGCCGGCAACGATGCCGCGCAGCAACAAGGCCTGCTGGACTATATGGCCAGCCAGGTGCCGATCGGCCGCGTCGGCGAAGTCGATGAAATCGCGGATGCGGTGCTGTTCCTGTCATCACCGCAGGCCAAGTTCATCGCCGGCACCGAGCTGTTTGTCGATGGGGGCATGGCGCAGGTTTGAGGCATGGGGTGCAGGCATAAAGCAGTGGGTTGCAAGCGCAGCGAGCTGCCCATCTCCCGCAAAGACTGCATGCTGCGCCCAGCCGCAAAAAAGGCCCGCATGCGCGGGCCTCGTCCTGGCAGCGAAAAGGCTTAGGCGGCTGAGCGGCCAGTGCGCTTTTTGCGCATAAAGGCAAAGAAGCCCACACCAGCGAGCAGGCCCGAGGTCAGGACCAGGTTCCATTCGGACAGCGTGGGCACGGGCACCGATACCGTGGGAGCGACCGGTGTGGTCACTGCACCATCGTCGGCACAGACCTGGACCCAGCCCGGCCAGCCCCCGCTCATCGCCACGGTGATGCTGTTGACGGTGGCCGGGGGATTGTTGGTCAGCGTCAAAGTACCGGACGAGAAGGGGGATGCCGTTCCGGTGTATCCGGTGTCCTTGATCACCAACGGGTTGATTGCGCTACTGCCCGCCAGCGGCTCGCCAATGTCTGCAGCAACGGATTGGTACAGATCACCGTTGAGGCGCACACGCAGCGACGAACCCAGGGTCCGGATTCCGTGGGCCTTGATGCTTACCGTACTGGTCTGCAACGGTTTGTCAAAGGTGTAGGTGCACGACTGTGCGCCGCCTGTGAGTTGGGCTGTACCTGGCTCAAAAGGCCCTTGAGTGATCGTGTTGTCTTGGCAGGTTCCGCTCACGGTAGCGGTGACGGCGCCATAGGTGGTAGCGCCACCGCTGCCACTGACAAAACACTGTTGAGCGGCATGGGCTGCGTGGAGCGTGCCGAGGCTGAGAAGTACTGCAGAAGCCAAACGAAAAGTGGGGAACATACTGATACATGCAGTTGCACTAGGAACCAATATGTTAACAGCGGACCCAGCACAGTTATGGCAAAAATTGACCTATATCAATTCATTTTTTTCAATAAAAACAATAACAATCAACCTTTTGTACGAGATAGACACCTTCTTGAACGACGCATGCAAAGTAGATTTTTTAACCAAATTGTCAATTATCCAAACCTGGTTGATACACAAAAAAAGCCAGCTCGGTTGGCGGAGCTGGCTGAAGGCCGGTAAGCGAGAGAGCGCTTGGTCCACCGGCGAGGAGACAGGCAAGCGGGCACAGGGCTCGCTTGCGTATGGATCAAAGGTCAGAACATCAGAAGGCGGCGGGGCGCCATTTGAGCAGGCGTTTTTCCAGGCGGGTCAGCAAGAAGTCGGCGCCCAGGGCCACCACGGCCAGCACGATCATCGCGGCGAACACGCCACTGGCGTTGAATGCGCCCTGCGCGGTGGAGATCAACAGGCCGATACCTTCCTTGGCGCCGAGGAACTCGCCCACCACGGCGCCGACCAGTGCAAAACCAAAGCTCACATGCAGGCTGGCCAGAATCCAGGACATAGCCGATGGAATCACCACCGACAGGGTGACCTGGCGCGGCGATGCACCCAGGATCTGGGCATTGGCGATCATGTACTTGTCGGCTTCACGCACGCCCTGGAAGGCGTTGGCAAACACCACAAAGAAGACCATCACGACAGCAAGCGCCACCTTGGAGGCCATGCCCAGGCCCAGCGCAATCACGAACACCGAGCCCAGCACCACGCGGGGGATGGAGTTGGCGATCTGGATGTAGATGGAGAACACATCGGACAGCAGCTTGTTGCGGCCCAGCACAATGCCGCAGATGACGCCAGCGATGGAGCCGATCAGAAAGCCGATCACCGTTTCTTCCAGGGTGACCAGCACCTGCTGCCACAGCGGGCCTTGTGATGTGCCGTCGCGCATCCACTCCACAATCTGGTTCCAGATCATCGAGGGCATCGAGTAGAAGAAGGGGTCGATCCACTGCATGCAGGCCGAGACTTCCCAGCCGCCGAGCACCAGCACCAGCACCAAGAGGCGCAGCCCGATGATGACGGCCTTGCGGCGCTTGATGGCGGCCTGCGCGGCAATGGATTCCTGCGCGAGCGCGACGTCGCTCACGGCAGCGGGGGTGTGGTCTGCCGCAGCCGACACGGGTGCCGGGCTGCGCGCGGCGTTGGGGTTCAGGGTGAGTTCAGACATGGTGTGTTCCTTGCCTTGTTTTTACTGGATATGGACTTCTTCGCGCAGGTCATCCCAGATGCGCTTGGACAGGTCGATGAACTGCGGGTCGTAGCGCACCTCGCTCATCACGCGGGGGCGTGGCAGGTCGATCTCGTAGACGCGCTTCAAGGTGGCGGGGCGGGCCGTCAGCACAAACACGCGGTCGGCCAGCGCAATGGCTTCCTCCAGGTCATGGGTCACAAACACCACCGAGCCGCCGGACGCCGACCACAGGCGCAGCAGCTCATCCTGCATCAGCGTGCGGGTCTGCATGTCCAGCGCCGAGAAGGGCTCGTCCATCAGCAGGATTTCTGGCTGGTTGATAAAGGTCTGCGCCAGCGCCACGCGCTTGCGCATGCCGCCCGAGAGCTGGTGCGGGTAGTGGTTGCCAAAGCTGGCCAGGCCCACGCGGTGGATCCACTCGTCGGCCAGCTTGAGCGCCTGCGCACGCGGCGTGCCGCGAAAGATCGGGCCGGCGGCCACGTTGTCACGCACCGATTTCCAGGGGAAGACGGCATCGGCCTGGAACACAAAGCCGATGCGCGGATCAATCTGCTCGACCTTCTTGCCCATCACGCGCACCTCGCCCACCGTCGGCTGCAGCAAGCTGGTGATCAGGTTCAAGGTGGTGGATTTGCCGCTGCCGGTGGGGCCGACGATGGCGATGAATTCGCCCCTGGCCACCGACATCGAAAAATTACGCAGCGCCAATGTGGCTGTGCCATCTGGCGCAATAAAGCGCAGCGACACCTTGTCGAATTCAATGGCCGCATCGGCCTGGGTTGCAGAGGCAGCGGCATTTTTGGGCTGCACGGTGCTGGACGGCTGCTGGCTGGCAACCGCCTGGGTGGCATAGGACATGGTGGTCTCCCCTGTGGGTGTGGATGGCGCGCAAGCGGCAGCACGGCCTGGCCGCGCTGCTGGGCGGCTTGCGCCGCTTTTTACTTGGCGCTCAGGTAGGCGTTGGAATAGGTCTTGGCCAGGTCAATGTGCGCGCTCTTCACATTGGGCTTGTAGGCCGACAAAACCTTGAGCACGGTCTCTGGGCCGCCTTCGGGCATCTTGCCGTCCTTGGTGTACATCGGCAGCGAGGCCTTCAGCGCCGCCACATACAGCTCCTTGTCATTGCCGTAGTAGTCCTTGGGCATCTTCTCGGCAATCTCTTCGGCACTGTGGCTGCTGATGTACTGCATGGTCTTGCCAAAGGCGCGGGCCAGCTTTGCCGCCTGGTCCTTGTGGCTGGCGGCCCATTCGTTGCGCACATACAGGCTGGCAGCGGGGTAGAGGCCACCCAATGCCGCCTGGGTGCCCTCTTCGCTGCGCATATCGACGAGCACCTTGGCGTCCCCGGTCTTGAGCATTTGCGACACGGTCGGCTCGGTGGTCATGCCCGCCTGGATGCGGTCCTGCTTCATGCCGGCGATGAAGGAGTTGCCAGCGCCCACGGGCAGCAGCGAGTAGTCCTTGCTGGCCACGCCTTCCTTGTCGACCAGGTAGCGGGTGAGGAACTCGGTGGACGAGCCCAGGCCGGTCACGCCCAGGGTCTTGCCCTTGGCATCGGCCATCGATTTGAAGCCGCCTGCAGCCGCCTTGGTGGACACCAGTTCCACCTCACCGGGCACCTTGCAGAACACCGCAATGGCCTGGATCTCCTTGCCCTTGGCCTGCAGGTCGATGGTGTGGTCGTAAAAACCCACCACGCCTTGCACGGCACCGGCGATCAGCTGGTTTTCCGCATCCACGCCGGCGGGCTGCGACTGCAGCTCGACCTTCAGGCCCTCTTCCTTGAAGTAACCCAGCGACTCGGCCAGCTTGGCGGGCAGGTAGATGATCTTGTTGATGCCGCCTACCATGATGGTGACGGTGTCGTCTGCGGCCTGGGCAGCCGTGCTGGCCATGCAGCAGACAGCAGCAGCGGCGATGGCTGCCAGGGCATGGCGGCGGGTAGCGTGGAATGGGGTCATGCAGTGTCTCCTTGAAGTTGTGGTCCTGGCATCTGCAGTGGTGGCTCCCCGAGCTGGGCGACCGCATAATGCACCGGATAGGAACAGAGTCTAGAAACCGCACCCTTTCAGTGCGCTTTCGCTGCACTGCAGCATTTTTAGTGGTTATCCCTGATCTATTTGCGGGCGCCCGGCGCCCCACCTCCTCCGATGAAGATCCTTCTGGTCGAAGACAACCTGGAACTGGCCCAGTCCCTGGCCGAGCTGCTGCGCCAGCATGCTTTTGTGGTGGACCATGTGGACCGTGGCGATGCGGCCGACCAGCTGCTGAGCCAATCGCACTATGACCTGCTGCTGCTGGACCTGAACCTGCCCCAGCTCAGCGGCAAAGCCTTGCTGCGCCGCCTGCGTGAGCGGGGGGACAGCCTGCCGGTGATTGTGCTGACTGCCAGCGATTCGCTCGACCAAAAGGTGCTGTGCCTGGAGATTGGCGCCGATGACTACCTGGTCAAACCGGTGGAAGTGCGCGAGTTGCTGGCGCGCATGCAGGCCATTGCGCGGCGCCAGATGCCCGGGCGCGAGAACCAGGTGCGCTGCGGCAACCTGCAGCTGGACTTGCGCACGCGCCTGTTCAGCGTGGCGGGCGAAGAGCTGGCCCTGCCCCCGCGCGAGCGCAGCGTGCTCGAAGCGCTGATGCTGCAAAACGGCAGCGCGCTGCCCAAGCAGCGGTTGATGGATGTGATCTACGGCATGGACGAAGAGGCCAGCGCCGACGCGGTGGACCTGTATGTGCACCGCCTGCGCAAGAAGCTGCAGGCCAGCGACACCACCATCATGACCTTGCGCGGCGTGGGCTACCTGCTCAAGCAAAAACTGGCCGGCGGGGACTGAATGCTGCACAGCCTGCGCGCACGCCTGGCCCTGTGGCTGCTGCTGCCGCTGGCGGTGCTGGTGGGCCTGTGCGGCTGGTTTGCCCATGAGCATGCCGAAGATGCGGCCGACTATGTGCAGGACCATGACCTGCTGTCCTCGGCCAAGATCCTGGCTGACCGCCTGATCTGGGAAGACGGCGATGTGCGCGCCAGCGTGCCGCCTTCGGCACTCAGCCTGTTCATGTCGCCCGCGCGCGACCATGTCTACCTGAGCGTGATGGATGCGCAAGGCCAGCTGCTGGCGGGCCAGCAGAATTTTCCGCAGCCGCCAAAGCTGCAGCTGAGCGGCAGCGACAACGCCCAGTGGTATGACGCCGTCTGGCAAGGCCAGCCGATCCGCGCCGTCATCACGCGCCGGGCGATGTATGACGTGGCGGGCGCGCGCGAGATCACCATCCTGGTTGGCAAAACCACGCACAGCCGCGACAACATGGTGCAGACCTTGTGGTGGCCGACGATGGAATACCTGCTCTGGGCGCTGGCCGTGGCCGTGCTGGTAAGCGCCACCGCCTTGACCTTGGAGCTGCGCGCGCTGCTGCGCATGGCGCGCCAGCTGGCCGAGCGCCCGGCCCGGGATCTGGATTTCCACCTCGACTCGCGCCAGATCCACCAGGAGCTGCGGCCGCTGACCGATACCGTCAACCAGTTTGCCCGCACCATCCGCGCCCAGGTCGCGCGCCAGCGCCAGTTCATCTCGGATGCCGCGCACCAGCTGCGCACGCCGCTGGCCATCCAGGCCCATACCTTGGAGCAGGCGCTGGGCCAGACCCCTGCCGAGTTGGCCGCCCTGTCGGTCGCGCAGCGCCTGGCTGTGCTGCAGCGGCTGCAGCGCAGCAACCAGCAGTTGCTCAATGTGGCCAACCAGCTGCTGACCCTGGCGCAGGCCGAGGCCGGCAGCGCCGCGCATGCCGCCCAAACGCCGCAGTGGCTGGACCTGCGCGCACTGTGCCTGCAGTGCCTGGAAGCCCTGGCGCCAGCGGCCGACCTCAAGCAGATCGACCTGGGCTGGGAAGAACGCGCAGCGCCAGCTGCAGCACCCGCCGATGGCGCAATGCCCTCAGCCGATGCGCATGCGTTTTCGCTCTACACCAGCAGCCGTCTGCTGCCCGAGCTGATTGCCAACCTGGTGGACAACGCGATCCGCTACACACCGCCGCAAGGCCAGGTCACCTTGGGCCTAGCGGCCAGCGCCGACAGCCTGCTGTTGTGGGTGCAGGACAATGGCCCGGGCATACCGGCGCAAAGCCGCGATCGGGTGCTGGAGCGCTTTTACCGCCTGGCCAATGACACGCCCGGCACCGGCCTGGGGCTGGCGATTGTGCAGGAGGTAGCACGCGCAACCGGCGCCAGCCTGCAACTGGCCGATGCCCAGCAGCGCTACACGCCACCCTTTGGCCCGGGCCTGCGCATCAGCGTGCGTTTTGTGCGCGTGGCCGGCCCCGGCTAGGCTTTGTTGGCGGTAGCAGCGGCTGTGAGCGCACGCGGCTGGCGCGCCAGTTCGATAAAGGCGCGCACATAGTCGATGGCCGTCTCCGATTCGCGCGCCCCCAGAAAGATCTGCTTGGCAATGCCGCGTGGGCCCAGCCGCACCGGCACCACATCCATCTTGGCGGCGTACTCCTCCACCAGCCAGCGCGGCAGCGCCGCCACACCCCGGCCGCTGGCGACCATCTGCACCATGATGTCGGTGGTCTCGATGGCCTTGTGGCGCCGGGGCGTGATGCCGGCGGGCAGCAGGAACTGGTTGTAGATGTCGAGCCGTTCGATATCGACCGGGTAGCTGATCAGCACCTCCTGCGCGAGCTGCTGGGGCTTCACATAGGCGGCAGAGGCCAGCGCATGGCCCCGGGGCACGACCAGCACCTGCTCATAGTCAAACACCGGCTCAAACTGCAGCCCGGGTTTGAACAGCGGATCGGGCGTGACCAGCAGGTCGATCTCATAGCCAAACAACGCGCCAATGCCGCCGAACTGGAATTTCTGCTTCACGTCCACCTCCACATCGGGCCAGGCGGCCAGGTAGGGCGAGACGACCTTGAGCAGCCACTGGTAGCAGGGGTGGCATTCCATGCCAATGCGCAGCGCGCCGCGCTCACCCTGGGCAAACTGGCCCAGGCGCTCCTCGGCCAGGTCCAGCTGCGGCAGCACGCGGTTGGCCACCGCCAGCAGGTACTGGCCGGCCTGCGTCAGCCGCAGGCTGCGGCCTTCGCGCAGCCATACCTCCGTGCCCAGCTGCTGCTCCAGCTTTTTCATGCTGTGGCTCAGGGCCGATTGGGTGAGGTGGAGCACGCCGGCAGCGGCGGTGAGCGAGCCCTGCTTTTCGACCTGCTGCACGATGCTGAGGTGGATACGTTCCAACATTCAGATGAACCAAATTCATGGATTTATGAGATAAAACCATTTTACTTCATGAGTAACCCGCTCTAACATCCGGCCCATCGACCTGAGCCGCGTGCTGTGCCCAAGGCAGCTCAGCTCCCCTGCATTCAACCATCGGACCCCCATGAGCAGCGACATCCGCTTCACCCTCCAGCGCCTGCGTTTTGACGAGCACTACCAGCCCTCCGACAGCACGCGTATCACCACCAACTTTGCCAACCTGGCCCGGGGCCAGAGCCGGCAGCAGAACCTGCGCAACACCTTGCGGATGATCGACAACCGCTTCAACGAGCTGGCCCATTGGGACAACCCCAGCGCTGACCGCTATGCGGTGGAGCTGGACATCGTCACGGTGGAAATGCAACTGGGCGCGCAGCGCAACCAGGAGGCCTTTCCGCTGATCGAGATGCTGCAGACCCATATCTTCGACAAGCAGACTGGCCAGCGCACGGCCGGCATTGTGGGTAACAACTTCTCGTCCTATGTGCGCGACTATGACTTCAGCGTGCTGCTGCCAGCGCACAACCTGGACCGGGCCGGCTTCAGCACCCCGGCGCATTTTGGCGATCTGCATGGCAAGCTGTTCAAGGCCTTTGCTGGCTCCAGCACCTACCGGGACAACTTCAGCAAGCCGCCGGTGATCTGCATCAGCGCATCGACCAGCAAGGTCTACCAGCGCACGGGCAACCAGCACCCGGTGCTGGGCCTCGAGTACCAGCAAAACGAGCTGTCGTCGACGGACCAGTACTTTGCCAAGATGGGGATGCAGGTGCGCTTTTTCATGCCCGCCAACAGCGTTGCGCCGCTGGCCTTTTACTTTGATGGCGACCTGCTGGGCGACTACAGCAGCCTGGCGCTGATTGCCACCATCAGCACGATGGAGACCTTCCAGAAGATCTACCGCCCGGAGATCTACAACGCCAATGCCGCCGCCGGTGCGCGCTACCAGCCAAGCCTGAAGCACGAGGATTACTCGCTGACGCAGATCGTCTATGACCGCGAAGAGCGCAGCCAGCTGGCCGTCAAGCAAGGCAAGTTTGCCGAAGAGCACTTCATCAAGCCCTACCAGGGTGTTCTGCAAGCCTGGGCAGCCCAGGCCAGCGTTTAAGAACCTGTTCCAAAGCCTTGGCGCTGCGGCGCCATGCTGCCGATGTCACCTAGGCAACCCCTTTGTGCAGCGGCCTGCGCACAATGCCTTGCACGCCAACCTGCCCCTCATTTTTGAAAAAGGAAATTTCTGATGTTTGAAACCTCCATTGCCGGCAGTCTGCCCAAACCCGCCTGGCTGGCCGAAACCAACAAGCTCTGGCCCCAGTGGATGGCAGAAGGCGATGCACTGCGCCAAGCCAAGGCCGATGCCACCTTGCTGTGGATCAAGGCCCAGGAAGATGCCGGTCTGGACATCGTCGGCGACGGCGAGCAGGCACGCCAGCACTTTGTGCACGGCTTTCTGGAGCAGGTGGAGGGCATCGACTTCGACAACAAGGTGAAGATGGGCATCCGCGACAACCGCTACGACGCGATGGTGCCGCAGGTGGTGTCGGCCTTGCGCCTCAAGGGCCGCGTGCATGCGTTTGAAGCACAGCTGGCACGCGCCCACACCCAAAAAAAGCTCAAGTTCACCCTGCCCGGCCCGATGACGATTGTGGACACCGTGGCGGACCGCTTCTATGGCGACAAGGTGAAGATGGCCATGGCCTTTGCCGAGCTGCTGAACCAGGAAGCGCTGGCCCTGCAGGCCGATGGCGTGGACATCATCCAGTTTGATGAACCCGCCTTCAACGTCTACATGAAGGACGCGGCCGATTGGGGCGTGCAGGCGCTCGAGCGCGCAGCGCAGGGCCTCAGCTGCACAACGGCGGTGCACATCTGCTACGGCTACGGCATCAAGGCCAATACCGACTGGAAGAGCACCCTGGGCGACGAATGGCGCCAGTACGAGACGGTGTTCCCTGCACTCGCGCGCAGCAGCATCGACCAGGTGAGCCTGGAGTGCATCCACTCCCATGTGCCGCCCGACCTGATGAAACTGCTGGCGGGCAAGGATGTCATGGTCGGTGTGATCGATGTGGCGAGCGACACCATCGAGACGCCCGAGGAAGTAGCCGACACCATTGCCCGCGCACTGGAGTTTGTGCCCGCGGACCGCCTCTTCCCCTGCACCAACTGCGGCCTGGCACCGATGTCGCGCGATGTGGCCTGGGGCAAGCTCAAGGCGCTGGCAGCGGGCACCCAGCTGGCCAAGGAGCGGCTGGCTGCTGCCTGATACGCCAGCATGACCCGGTCGGGGAGACCTGGTCGGGGAGATCCGGTCTGCGCGACCGAGTCTCCTCGGCCGGGTCAGCTACTTTCAGCTACTGCACAAACCCGCTCACCCGCCCCCAGGCCTGGTGCATCTCTGCCACCAGCTGGGTCATCTGCGCGGCGACCGTCGTGCGCGCCTTGATGCCAAACACGCTTTGCCCGGCTGCTTCGTAGATCAGCTGGGCATGGTTGTGTTCGTGGATCGAGGCGAACACATCACCGGTCAGCGCCTGCTGCTGGGGCATGCCCAGGGGAGCGGGGGCATCGGCCTCGTCCCAGGCATCGATCCAGGCACTGCGTACCACGCGGCAAGGCTTGCCGCTATGGGCGCGCGAGATGACGGTGTCCTCGCTGCTGCTGGCGATCAGCCGGTCCAGCAACGCGGGCGGCGTGTGGTTCTCTTGCGCGGCCATCCACAAGGTGCCCAGCCAGGCGCCCTGCGCACCGCTGCAGATGCTGCCCAGCACCTGCGCACCGGTGGCGATGCCGCCAGCGGCCAGCACCGGCGTGTTCTGTGCCAGCTCCACCACCTGCGGCAGCAGCGACATCGTGCCCACCGTGCCGGTATGGCCGCCCGCGTCATATCCCTGGGCGACGAGCACATCCACGCCCATGTCCAGCGCCTTGCGCGCATGGCGCACGGAGCCAATCAGCGAGAACGTGAGCTTGCCTCTGCGCTTGGCCTCGGCAATCAGCTCGGCACGCAGGCCGATGGCCGTTGCCACCGCGCAAGCCTGGGAGTTCAGCACCGCATCGATCTGCGCCTGAAACATGGCCTCCGAGCGCGCATGGGCGGTAAAAAAGCTCGGCTGGCTGGGTGGCTGGATGGCAAAGCGCTGCCGCAGCCCCGCCACAAACGCGACATGCGCGGGCGGCAGCGCCGCCTGCAGGCTTTGCGGATCGGCCTGCTCTGGCACATGCGCCGGCAGCATCAGGTCAATGCCATAGGGCAGCCCCGCCAGGCGCTGCTCCACATCGCGCACGATCGCCGGAATATCCTGCGGCGCATCGCGTGCCAGCCCCAGCACGGGAAAGCCGCCGGCCTGGGCAATGGCGACCACGACATCGGGCTCGTGCGAGAAGCCAAAGATGGGATGCTGGATGCCCAGGCGCTGGCAAAGAGGTGTTTGAAACTGCGGCATGTTCAGTTGGGCTCAATGCCGGCCTGCTTGATGACGTTGCCCCACTTCTCGCTCTCCTGCGCGATAAAGCTATCGAACTGCTCGGCGCTCTGTGGTGCCAGCTCCATGCCCAGCGACTCGAGCTTGGTTCTGACATCGGGCTGCGCGAGGATCTGCGCAATATCCACCGACAGCTTGTGCAGCACAGGCGCCGGCGTCTTGGCCGGGGCCACAAAGCCAAACCAGGTGCCCACGTTGTAGTGGGGCAGTTGCGCCGCTTCGGCCACGGTCGGCAGATCGGGCGAAGCGCTGGAGCGCTTGGCGGTGGTGACGGCCAGCGCGCGCAGCTTGCCGCTTTTGACATGCGGGATCGCGAGCGCCGAGGTCAGCGGCATCATGTTGACCCTGCCGGACAGCAAATCGTTCAAGGCCTCCGACTGGCCTTTGTAGGGCACATGCGCGAGCGAGATTTGGGCCTCTTGCGCCAGCAGCTCGCCCGACAGGTGGTTGGAGGTGCCCAGGCCGGCAGTGGCATAGGTCAAAGGCGGATCGCTCTTCTTGGCCAGCGCGACGAACTCGGCCATGGTCTTGGCCGGCAGGCTGGGGTGCACGACGATGATGTTGGGCACATAGCCAAAACCGGCAATGGCCTTGAAGTCGCGCACGGGGCTCCAGCTGATGCTCTTTTGCAGCGCGGGCGCCACCGCATGGCTGGGGCTGACCGCCAGCAGGGTGTAGCCGTCAGGCGCGGATTTGGCGACATAGTCGGTGCCAATGGAGCCTCCGGCGCCTGTCTTGTTCTCGACGATAAAGGGCTTGCCGTACTGGGTTGAGAGCTTGTCGCTGATGATGCGCGCAACCGAATCGACCACCCCGCCCGCCGAGAACGGCACGATGACCTTGACCGGTTTCGTTGGATAGCCTTCCGCCTGGGGCTGCGCCTGCGCAAGCGCAGTGACGGCCAGACTGCACGCCAGCAAGGCGCGCGCCGCAGGGGCGAGGGATGGGATGGTCTGCATGGCTTTGTCTCCTGAGAAGGGTGGATTCGGCTTTTGTAGGTCTGCTCTTGTTCTAGTCTCGGCGCGGTGATGGTTGGCGGTTACGAAGTCAGCGCTGCCATCGTGCGTTTGGCAATATTGCTGATGTGGACCTGGCTCGTGCCTTCATAGAGGCGGAACAGGCGCACATCGCGGTAGAAGCGCTCGGCCACATTGCCGGCCACATAGCCGCTGCCACCAAAGATCTGCACGGCCCGGTCTGCTACACGGCCGCAGGTCTCGGAGGCAAAGAGCTTGCACATAGAGGCCTCCATGGTCACGTCCTGGCCATCGTCGCGCTTGCGCGCGGTCTCCAGCACCAGCGCGCGGGCGGCATGCACCTCGGTATTGCTCTCGGCAATCAGCTGCTGCACCAGCTGGAACTCGCCAATCGGCTGGCCAAACTGCTGGCGGCGCTGCGCTTGCAGGGCCATCTCCTGCACCAGGCGGGTGGCGGGGCCCACGCAGAGACCGGCCAGGTTGATGCGCTGCTTGTTGAGCGCGCGCATCGCTGTGCGAAAGCCCTTGCCCTCCAGGCCGCCGACGATGGCGCTTTCATGCACGCGCACCTGGTCCAGCACCACCTCGCCGACGGGCGAGCCATGCTGGCCCATCTTGCGCATGGCCGGTGGTGTGGACAGCCCGGGCGTGCCGCGCTCGATCAGAAAGGCGCTGATGCCGTTGGCGCCCTTGCTGCCGGGTTCGGAGCGGGCAAACACGGTGAACAGGTTGGCAATCGGCGCATTGGTGATAAAGCACTTGCGCCCGCTGATCACAAAATGCTCCCCATCGCGCACGGCCGTGGTCCGCAGCGCGGTGGCATCCGAGCCGGCCTCGGGCTCGGTCAGCGCAAAGCAGCCCGTCACTTCGCCGCTGGCCAGCAGCGGCAGGTACTGGCGCTTCTGCGCCTCGGTGCCATCGACCACCAGCGACTCCGATGCAATACCGGTATTGCCGCCAAAGCGCGCGCGGAACGTGGTCGCTACCTGCGAGACCTCGATATTGACCAGCGCCAGCTCCTCGGTCGTCAGGCCCGCGCCGCCATAGGCCTCGGGGATGCTGTGGCCAAACAGGCCCAGCTCGCGCATGCGCTGCACCACCGGCTCGGGGATCAGGTCCTGCGCATCCACCTGTTCCTCGATCGGCTGGCATTCGTTGCGCAGAAAGCTGCGCAGCTCGGCCAGCATGGCTTCAAACGTCTGGGGGTCTCGGATCATCACACTTCTTTCTTGGGGAGGGGTGGAACCGGCGCTGGCTGCAAGGCTTGGGCGCTGGGCCCTAGCGCATGCCCAGCGCCAGTTCCAGTTGAAAAACGGCATCTTTCAGCAGCGGTGCCACCTCGCGGCTAAGCAGGTTCCTGGACGCCCGGTGGGTGGACAAGGTGCAGTTCAGCGCGACGGGCAAGCCGCCCAGGTGGGTGCGCACCGGCACGGCAATCGCATGGATCTCCTTGCGCCAGTCGCCCTTGGAGTGGCAGTAGCCCTCTTCTTGGAAGCGCACTACATCGGCCTGCCAGTGGGGCAGTTGGGCGTCATACTCGGCACGGTCCTTGACCCGGAGGTAATTGAGGATGGCGCGCTGCTCGGCCGCCGGACAAGCCAGGATCAGCGCCCGGCCTATGGCGCTGGACAGCAGCGGGCGGGTGGAGCCGATATCGGGCAAGTGCTGGTTGGTGGAATCGGCCCGCACCGAGTCGATATAGACCACCTGGTCGCGGTCGCGTACGCCCATGTTGACGGTGCAGCCGGTGCTGCGGGCCAGCGTCTCCATCAGCGGCTTGGCCGCCTGGCGCACGGCCATGCTGGCCAGCAGCGGATGGCCCAGCGATAGCACGCCCGGGCCCAGCCGGTACTTTTGCAGCTGGCCGTCGCGGCTTAGATAGCCCAGCAAGGTGAGCGTATAGGTCAGCCTTGAAACGGTGGGCTTGGGCAGGCCGGTGCGGTCGGCAATCTCGCGGTTGCCCAGCACCGGGCTGGCCCGCGTAAACGCGCGCAGCACCTCCAGACCGCGCGCCAGGTTCATCGAGAACTGGCGGTCTTGCGTGAGGTCATGGGGGCTGACAAGCCCAGGCAGAGGGATGGTGTGCACGGCAGGTTTGGCGGTGGTTCGTGTGGTCATGATTGGGCGGCAGCCTTTCCAGGTCAATCGTTTGAGCCGAGTGTTTCGCTAAGCGAAACATGCTATTGCAGCCGCAATTCCGCTGTGGGACAAAGCGGCTATTGCGCTTACTGCACGAAGAGTTTTCATGACCCACCACAAGACCAAGACCAACCCAGGCTCGCTGGCCGGCGTACGCATCCTGGACATGGCCACGGTGCTGGCTGCGCCCAGTGGCGCGACCATGTGCGCCGACCATGGCGCCGATGTTGTCAAGCTGGAGCTGCCCGATGGCAACGATGCGCTGCGCCACATGCAGCCCATCAAAGACGGATCGCCGCTGTGGTGGAAGGTGGCCAACCGGGGCAAGCGCGGCATCACCCTGGATGTGCGCAAGCCGCAGGGGCGCGCGCTGCTGCTGGCCATGCTGGCGCAGTTCGATGTGCTGGTGGAGAACTTTCGCACCGGCAGCCTGGACCGCTGGGGCCTGGACATTGGCACCCTGCACCGCGCCAACCCGCGCCTTATCGTGGTGCGGCTGACCGGCTTTGGCCAGACGGGCCCCTACAGCGCCCGCGCCGGCTTTGCGCGGGTGTTTGAGGCGATGAGCGGTTTCACCAACCTGACCGCCCCCGTCGGCGGCGCGCCGATGCACAGCAACTACCCGATCGGCGACTCGGTCGCCGGCATCTTTTGCGCGTTCTCGATCGCTGCAGAAATGGCCCGCCTGCGTGCCGACCCCGAGGCGCTGGGCGTGGAGGTGGACCTGTCTGCTACCGAGGCGCTGTTCCGCATTCTGGACCCGCTGCCCGTCGAGCATGAACAGCTGGGCCTGGCCCGGCGCGGCGAAGGCAATCTGGCCACCTACACGGCGCCGTCCAATATGTACCGCAGCGCCGATGGCGTGTTCTTCTCGATGGTGGCGTCATCGCAGGCCGTCTGGCTGCGGCTGTGCAAGGCGATGGACAAGCCCCAGCTGGCAGACGACCCGCGCTTTGGCAGCCTGCCCCAGCGCGTGGCCCATGTGCATGCACTTGATGCCATCGTCAGCGGCTGGTTTGCCGAGCATGGTTTTGCGCTGATCTGCCAGAAGCTGGAGGCCTGCGAGATTCCGTTCAGCAAGGTTTATGACATCGCCGACATCGAGGCGGACCCGCACTTCCAGGCGCGCGAAGCCATCATCCGCCTGCCCGATGCCGACCATGGCAGCCTGCCTGCGCCCTGCATTGTTCCGCGCATCATCGGCCGCGATATGCCGGTGCCCCGCACCGGCCCGGCGCTGGGCGAGCACAACGCCGAGGTCTATGCGGCCTTCGGCATCTCGGCCGATGAACTGGCCCAGCTGCGCGCGCAGGGCGTGGTTTGACCGTATTCCTCAATAGGTCGCTAACACGGCCCAGCAAACCGAAGGTTTGCGATTGAGACTAGGCGTCGCCGACTAGGCGTCGAGCCGCAGGCAGTACAGTAGTACGACAAGGTTCGGCAACGACGTATCAAGGGTTGTGTTAGCGACTCTTCAGGAGAACTGCATGAACCGCTACCAGGCCATGGTCACGCGCAGCGCGGACAAAGCCATCCACTCACAGATAGAGACCCTGCAGCGCGGCGAACTCGCGCCCGGCGAAGTGCTGGTGCAGGCCCACTATGCGGGCGTCAACTACAAGGACTGTTTGTCGCTGCACGGCGCCGCCAGGATCATCACGCAGTTCCCCCGGGTGGCGGGGATCGAGATGGTGGGCGAAGTGCTTGAATCGCGCAGCGAACAGTTCCGGCCCGGGGACATGGTGCTCAGCCATGGTTTCGGGCGCGGCATTGATGTCGATGGTGGCTTTGCCGAACTGGTGCAGGCGCCCGCCGAGCACCTGCAAGCCCTGCCCGCAGGCCTGAGCGCCGAGCAGGTCGCCATCCTTGGTGTGCCCGGCTTTACTGCGGCAATGGCGCTGGAGCGCTTTGAAGAACTGGGCCTCCAGCCCGACAGCGGCCTGGTCGCCGTCTCCGGCGCTGGCGGCGCCGTGGGCCGGCTGGCCCTCCATATGCTGCACCGGGCCGGCTACCGCAGCGCGGCGCTGACCCGCAACCCCAGCAACGAAGCGGCACTGCGCGCGCTGGGCGCCAGCGAGGTGATCGACATCAGCCAGGTGGTGGATTCCAAGCGCCCCATCGAAAAGCCGCAGTTCGCTGCCGGCATCGACAACGTGGGCGGCGCGGTGCTGTCATGGATGCTGCGGTCTCTGGCCGATGGCGGCCTGCTGGCCAGCGTGGGCAATGCCTCGGGCAATAGCTTTGACGGCAGCGTGCTGCCCTTCATCATGCGCCGCGCCCAGATGTTCGGCATCGTTGCCAACGCCCCTTGGCCGCAACGGCGCAGGCTGTGGGACAAGCTCGCGGGCGACTGGAAGCCGGACTTTGCCGCGCTGCTGCCCGATGTGCGCTTTATCGGGCTGGACGAGTTGCTGGGGCATGCGGCGCGGCAGCTGGAGGGGGCAACAAGTGGGCGCACGGTGGTTCGGTTTGGGGCGGCGGACGCATAAGCCCATACAGGGCCTCCGTAGAATGGCCGATTTCAATGAGTGCTTGGATCTGCGATGAAGGTGGTAGCGCGAAAGGTATTTCCGGACATTCAACTTCCAGCTGGCGAAACCGATGTTTTTGACATCCGTCGCCAGGCCGCATCGCTGGAAATCATCGTGAAAAGTCTGCTGGACGACACCGTCACGCTGCACATTTCGTTCCCACATTACGAAGCGCTGCTGGAGGCCGATGAAGGCAACCACAGCGCCTACTGGTGCGGCGGGCAATTCAAAGGCGGCATCGTCTATGAAATTGCAGCGGGCGGCCTGCTCTCGCGGGAGCAGGCCATGCCAGGTTTGCTGACATCGGCTGCGGCACTTTCCGATGTTCGCGAATGGTTCATCGCCACCAGCGGAAGCTGCGTGTCGGTGGTTTCGACGGCGCAGCCTTCATGTCTCCTGAAGTCGCTGGGCACTAGTTAAGTGGTACATCTCCCAGACCGGTCAGATTGCCATGGCGGTCACGCAAACGGACGTAAGAGTTGGAAAGGGCAAACGCATCTTGCAGCTCGATCGGACCCGAGGAACCCGATGTACCCGTGGCAGTGGGCCACTGGCATTCGCCTCGCAGCATCTGCGTGTTGAACTGGCACCGCACGGAGCCATCGTCATTGGTCACAAACTCACCCTCTCTGCGATTGAGGGTGACGGTCAAAGGCCGTCCGGCATACGACAAGCCCGGGAAATACCACTCACCAAAGAATTGGTCTTCCAGCGACTGCCAGGGCTGCAGGGACAGACGGCGCATCCGTTTGGCGGACTCGCCCGGGAACTGCACCATCGCCTCTGCCAAGCTGCCAGCCGGCATGCCATACCCACCCGTGCGGCCGGAAACCTGTACCATGACCTCGCCTTCGTCCCGCTCCAGCTGGCCACTGGACGCGGCACCGCCTACGCTGCGGCCACCCCGGTACTGTTGCAAGCTAAATCGGGCGCTGCTGACATCTCTCAATTCTGGATCGGGTGCGAAGTCGCCCACCCCCATAGCGAAAGTCGGCTGTCCATCGGCCCGATAAGCGAATACCTGCATGACCATTTTTCCGCCCTGCACATCCAGGCTCACGCCACGCCCAGGCTTGCCCGTCAGCTCATCGTCCATCACCCAGGTGCCATTGCTGGGCTGGTAGGCAGGCCGCTGCGCATAGCCAAAAGTGCCTGGCATAAACGATTCAAGCCCGTTGGCGCAGCAGCCGGTGATGGTTCCTCCGCGGTACGGATAATCCGCGCGCGTATTGATGCCCAATAACTGCAATGGCGCAGCACCTTCGGCTTGCAGGCTGACGGCGCCAGCAACTTGAGCGCCCAAGAGGCGGAACTGTGCCTCTTTCACCACGGGTGCTTGCGCAGCATCTGCAGCATTCGCAGCTACGCAGCGGATGCTGTCGCTTGGCGTAGTAAGGCTGCACTCCAGCGTCTCGCTCGTCTGGTCATCGGACAGCGTCAGAAGCATGGGTTCGGTGGGACTGGTCTTGAGCATCGCGAACCAGCTCTTCTCGACCTGGCCCTGCGCATTCAATCCAAACCAACGCGCCATCCTTGAAGAAGTCTTCCACTGCTCAGTCTGGTAGTAGGCGGCATCTGGCGCGGTAAAAATAAAGCGCTCTATGTCCTTTGCTGGCTCGCCAGGCAGCTGTATGGTTCCCTGCAAGCCATTGCGAAAGCTGAGCGTCACATCGCCTACGCTTTTATCTTCTAGTGCATCGCGCGGCTCACTGCCAAAACTGCGGCCACCTTGGTAGCGCAGCAGCGGGGCTTTGACGGTGTCGCCTTCCATCTGGCCCGAGGCGGCGTAGAACGTGGCATCGCCATTTTTCTCGTAGCCAAATACCTGCATAAAGAAAGTATTGCCCTGCACATCGATGGCAAAACCTCGGCCTGGTTTGCCGTCGACTTCATCGCTGATGACCCAGGTGCCGGCCTGTGGCGTAAAACTGCGTGCTGCCCAGCTGGGAGATAGGGACAGACCCAGTGCAGATACTGCGAGAATGGATGCCAGCGTTGGAATGCGCGTTTGGTGTGCCACTTTATCTCCCTGGATTGAATCATTTTCAGATGCATGTCATTTGTACTTATCACCTGGATGCCAGCGATGCGGACGAAGCTGGATTCCATGAATACCATTATGAGTATTACATCTTCCAATTCTCTGAAGGCGAAGAAAGCTTTTTTGCGCGCAGCTATACCGATGAGCCCCATGGGGCCCACTTTCTCAATGCGGAAAAAGCCGGTCGATCACGACCATTGACGACCAAGGATTTAGGCGCACCACTTTTCCTGGAAGCACAGGCCTATTTAAGGCAGGCAGGTAAAACTGAACTGAGCTGGCTCAGTGGTAAAGGCAATGGTTATGAGCCACTGCAAAATCCCGTGATTCAGGACCCCATCAAACAGCGCTGATGCCTTCGCAAGCACACAAACACCAGCACAAATCGCCGGTTGCAGATAAGCGATACCGACGTTTGGCGGCCCTGGTGGGTGCGCCGATTCAAAGCGATGGATGGCGCACCCAGCACCCCGATTAACGCCTCACCACCCTCACCACCCCATGCGCCAATCGCTCGATCCGCACCGGCAGCGACTGCGCCAGCAGCGCCAGGCTGGCGTCCGTGTCCTTGAGCGACAGGGCGCCCGATAGCCGCAGCTGGGCAACCGCAGGATCACACTGCAGCGGGCCCGCACGGTAGCGGGCGATCTCGTCCACAACGTCGGCCAACGGCATGTTCTTAGCCAGCAGCATGCCCTGCTCCCACAGCGCGGCGCTGGCTTGCACATCGGCTTGCGGGCCGATATGGCTGGTGCTGAAATCAGCGGTGTGGCCTTCTTGCAGCACTTGGGTGGCGCCCTGCTGGTTGGTGATGGCGACGGCGTGGCTAAAGACCGCCACGCGGCTGGTGCCCGCATCCACACGGCGCACGCTAAAGCGTGTGCCCAGCGCCTGCACGGTGCCTTGCCGTGTCTCCACGACAAAGGGGCGGTAGCTGGGCGATGGGTCGGCCTGCGTGGTCACCAAAATCTCGCCGCCGAGCAGCCGCACCCGGCGCTCCTTCGCGTTGAAATGGATGGCCACCGCGCTGGCGGTGTTGAGCGTCAAGGTGGAGCCATCGGGCAGCAGCATGGAGCGCGATTGCCCCACGGCGGTGGCCTGGTCGGCCATCCAGTCGCGCCAGGACAGCTCTCGCCACGCCAGCCAGCCGGCGGGGGCCGCCACCAGCAGGCCACCCAGCCAGGCCAGGCTTTTGCGCCGGTCGGGCCGCTGCACGGCAGTCAAGGTTTGCTGGCAGACCTCGGCTGGCACTTGGGCAAACACACCCAGCATGGCTTCGGCCTTGTGCCAGGCGGCCTCATGCGCGGGGCTTTGGCTGCGCCATTGCTCAAAACGGGCCTGCTCCTTGGCAGTGGGCGTTTCGTAGCGCAGCACGATGAGCCAATCGGCCGCTTCGCTCAGCAAGGTGTTTTGCGCAGCCACGCCCGCCATCACGCGGCCTCCAGGCACAGCAGCAAGGCCTTGTGGATATGGCGGCGCACGGTGATCACCGGCATCGCGACCTGGTCGGAGATCTGCTGCAGGCTCAGGCCCTCGAGCTGCGCCAGTAAAAACACCTGGCGCGTCTTGGGCGCCAGGCCTGCCAGCAGCCGGTCGATCTGCACCAAGGCTTCGATGACCTGCAGCTGGGTCTCGGGCGATGGCGCATGCGGCTCGGGCAAGGCCTGCAAGGTTTCCAGGTAGGCGCGCTCGATCTCGCGCCGGCGCCACAGATCGACGACCAGGCCCTTGGCCACATGGGTCAGGAAGGCGCGCGGCTCGTCGGCAGCGTCCACGTTGCGGGGCGATACCATGAGCCGAATGAAGGTGTCATGGGCCAGGTCGGCCGCGTCGCCTGCATTGCCCAGACGGCGCCGCAGCCAGGCCTGCAGCCAGGCATGGTGGTTTTTGTAGAGCGCTTCGATGGGCGAAGCCGAGTATCCGGGAGATGCCATGCGATGTCCGCGCCCTGGTGCCACAGTGAATAGTTGAGAATGAATCTCAATTATATTCAAATGTAAAGACCGTCTTTACGCAGGACATTGGCGGCTGCCTGGCGCGCCAGTGGCGCGGGTAGATCAGCGCTGCGGCGCTGCCGGCACCGGCAGCACATACTGCCCCGTCCAGCCGACCAGGCGCAGCGCCATCTGCGTCATCTCCTGGCACAGCGCCTCGATGGACAGCTTGCCATTGGGCTGGTACCAGCGGTGCGTCCACTGCACCATGCCGCTGATCGCAAAGGCGGTCACCTTGGGGTTGCCGACCTGGAAAACGCCGGCCTCCACGCCGTTGACGATGAGCCGCGTCACCAGCGCATCAAAGCCGTGGTACTTGCTGCGGATATCGCTGATTTTTTCCGGGCTCAGGCTTTTTTCCTCTTCGAGCAGGATCACCGAGAAGGTGCTCAGCTCAATCTTGCGGCGCGTGTAGGTGTCGATAAAAAACTCGAAGCGCCGCACCGGGTCCTTGTCCTCCAACTGTTCGCACTGGCTCACCGCCTCGTAAAGGCCGGCAAACACCTTGTCAAACAGGCGCTCGAGCAGCTCGTGCTTGGACTTGAAGCGCTTGTAGATAAAGGGCTTGGTCACGCCGATCGAGGCCGCAATCTCGTCGAGCGTCGCGCTCTTGAAGCCGCGCTTGTAGAACAACTCGGCGGCGGCATTGATGATCAAGGTGTCCTTGTATTCCTGGATCTGGTTTTTGGCATCGCCTGCGTTGGTGTCGGTGGGTTGAAGCTGCACTGCTGAATATCTCCTGGTGGGCGTGGGGGCTGCGGCGGTGGCGCGCGCCGGCACGCTGTACGCATGGCCCCAGCATAGTGGAAAGGCGGGTGGTTTTGCACAAGATGCCAAGCAGCATCCATGCGTGAAATCCCCAATAGTACCAATCGATACTGATCAGTATCTTTGGGCTTTTCCAACGCTGAACAGCCGCTCCAGGCCCATGCCGACGCGCCGCGCCAGCAGCCACAGAGCCCCGTTGATTACAGGAGACAAGCGCATGTCGAACGCAACCGCCAGCCCTGGCGAACAGCTGAGTTACCAGGTCGTCGATTTTGGCCAACCGCTGCAACTGGCGCGCCGCGCCATCGCTGCGCCCCAAGGCAGCGAGGTGCTGGTGCGCATCAGCGCCTGCGGCGTCTGCCACAGCGATCTGCACATGGCCGAGGGCTTTTTTGACCTGGGCGACGGCCGCCACTTCGGCCTGGAAAAAGTGCTCAAGCCGCCGCGCACCCTGGGCCATGAAATCGTCGGCAGCGTGGCCGCCAACGGGCCCGATGCCCAAGGCGCGCTGGGCCGCTCGGTGATCGTCTTCCCCTGGATTGGCTGCGGTCAGTGTGCGCTCTGCGCCCGGGGCGATGAACACATGTGCGCCCGCCCCGAGAGCCTGGGCACCACGCGCGATGGGGGCTTCAGCACCCATGTGCGCGTGCCCCACCCGCGCTACCTGATCGACCATGCCGGCATTGATGCGGCCTTTGCCGCCACCTTGGCCTGCTCGGGGCTGACGGCCTACTCGGCCCTGAAAAAAGTGGCACCAGCGACCGAGCAAGCGCCGCTGGTCATCATCGGCGCTGGCGGCGTGGGCCTGGCGGCCGTGGCGCTGGCCAAGGCCTTGCATGGCCTGGGGCCCATCGTTGTCGATATCGACCCGGCCAAGCGCCAGGCTGCGCTGGATGCCGGCGCGAGCCGTGTGGTGGACCCGGCAGAAGCCGATGCCGCCAAGACCCTGGCGCGCTCCAGCGCCGAAGGCGTGTCGGCCGTGCTCGATTTTGTCGGCTCCACACGCACGTTCGAGTTTGCCAATGCCGTCGTCGGCAAGGGCGGCAAGATTCTTATCGTGGGCCTCTTTGGCGGCAGCGCCAGCATCCAGCTGCCGCTGATCCCCATGCGCGCCATCTCCATCGGCGGCTCCTATGTGGGCTCGCTCGCCGAGCTGCGCGAGCTGGTGGCACTGGCCCAGCAAGGGGTGCTGCCGTCCCTGCCGCTCAGCAGCCGCCCGCTGGGCGATGTACAGACCGTGCTGGACGAGCTGCGTGCCGGCAAGGTCACCGGCCGCGCCATTTTGCAAAGCTGAAGCTAGAAAGAACCAGGAGCACCGCATGAACTACCAAGTCCAATTGCTGATCGACGGCCAGTGGCGCGACAGCAGCAGCCAGGAATGGCTGGACATCACCAACCCCGCCGATGAAAGCACGATTGGCCGCGTGACCAAGGCCAGCAGCGCCGACCTGGATGCCGCGCTGGCCGCCGCCCAGACCGGCTTTGCCGCCTGGCGCAAAACCTCGGTGATGGAGCGCTCGACCTATCTGCGCAAGGCCGCCGCGCTGGTGCGCGAGCATGCCGAAGAGATGGCGCTGATGCTGGTGCATGAGCAAGGCAAGCGCCTGACCGAGGCGCGCATTGAGCTCTCGGGCGCCAGCGAGGTGCTGGAATGGTTTGCCGAAGAGGCACGCCGCTGCTACGGCAGCATGATCCCGCCGCGCTCGCCCGAGCTGCGCCAGTATGTACAGCATGAGCCGGTGGGCCCGGTGGCGGCGTTCACGCCCTGGAACTTCCCGATCAACCAGGCCGTGCGCAAGATTGCCGCCGCGCTGGCTGCCGGCTGCTCGATCATCGTCAAGGGCTCGGAAGAGACGCCGGTGGCCCTCGCCCGCTTTGTCCAGGTGCTGGAGCAAGCCGGCCTGCCCGCAGGCGTGCTGGGCCTGGTCTATGGCGTGCCAGGTGATATCTCCGAGCACCTGATTGCCTCGCCCGTGGTGCGCAAGATCTCGTTCACCGGCTCCACCTCGGTGGGCAAACTCTTGAGCGCGCAAGCGGGCGCGGCGATGAAGCGCGTGTCGATGGAGCTGGGCGGCCATGCGCCCGCCATCATTTGCGACGATGCCGACCTGGCGCGCAGCCTCAAGCTCCTGGGCGTGCAGAAGTTCTGGAACGCCGGCCAGGCCTGCATCTCGCCCTCGCGCTTTCTGGTGCAGGCGCCCCTGTATGACGAGGCCGTCGCCGGCTTTCAGCGCATTGCCGAAGGCTATGTGATGGGCAATGGCCTGGACAAGGCCACCCGCATGGGCCCGCTGGCCAACCCGCGCCGTGTGGCCGCCATGCAGGCCCTAGTCGATGACGCGGTGGCCAAGGGCGCCCGCTTGGTGACGGGCGGCAAGGCGCCGGATGGCCAAGGCTACTTTTTTGCGCCCACGGTGCTGGCCGATGTGCCGCAGCACGCGCGCATCTTCAACGAAGAGCCCTTTGGCCCGATTGCCGCCTTTGCCCGCTTTGACAGCGATGCCCAGGCGCTGCAAGAGGCCAACCGCCTGCCGTGGGGCCTGGCCGCCTATGTGTTCACCGGCTCGGCTACGCGCGGCGAGTGGTTCAAGAACGAGATCGAAAGCGGCCTGGTCGGCATCAACTCGATCGCGATGGGCTACCCCGAGCAGCCGTTTGGCGGCGTCAAGGATTCGGGCTATGCCAGCGAAGGCGGCGCCGATGCGCTGGCCTTCTACCTCAGCAGCAAGTTTGTCAGCCAGACCATCTGAGCGCGCGGGCCCGCAGCCTGCGGGCCCCTTGCGCGGCGCACCGCGATTGAAGAGACAAGGGAGTTCCATGCACAAGGTATTGATCGCCAACCGGGGGGAGATTGCGGTGCGCATTGCGCGCACGGCCGCAGACCGGGGCATCGCAAGCGTTGCGGTCTACGCCAGCGACGATGCAGCCAGCCTGCACCGGCGCGCGGCCGACCACGCCCGCGCGCTGGGCGCCCAGGGCGCAGCCGCCTATCTGAACGGCGCGCACCTGATCGAGATCGCCCGCCAGGAGGGCTGCGACGCCATCCACCCCGGCTACGGCTTTTTGAGCGAGAACGCGGCCTTTGCGCAGGCCTGCAGGGCAGCGGGTCTGCGCTTTATCGGCCCCTCGGTCCAGGCGCTGGAGACCTTTGGTGACAAGGCCCAGGCGCGCGCGCTGGCAGAGCGCGAACAGGTGCCGGTGGCGCAAGGCACGCACAGCGCCACCAGCCTGGCGCAGGCCCAGGCCTTCATGCAGCAGCTGGGCGGGCCGGTGATGCTCAAGGCGCTGGCAGGCGGCGGCGGGCGGGGCATGCGCGCGGTGATGGCCGTGGAAGACCTGGGCGCAGCCTTTGACCGCTGCAGCTCCGAAGCGCTCAGTGCCTTTGGCCGCAGCGATCTGTATGTGGAGCAGCTCATCGGCGGCGCCCGCCATATTGAGGTGCAGATCGTGGGCGACGGCAGCGGCGCGGTGCAGCACCTGTTTGAGCGCGATTGCACTTTGCAGCGCCGCCACCAAAAGCTGCTGGAGATTGCACCCAGCCCCTTTATCAGCGAAGCGCTGCGCGCGCAGCTCGTGCAGCACGCCTGCCGCCTGGGCGCCGCGATGCATTACCAGGGCCTGGGCACGGTGGAGTTCCTCGTCGACAGCCGCAGCGGCCAGTACATCTTTATCGAATGCAATCCGCGCCTGCAGGTGGAGCACACCATCACCGAGGCCATCACCGGGCTGGACCTGGTGGCGCTGCAGTTTGCGCTGGCCGATGGCGCCAGCCTGCAGGACCTGGGCCTGGACCAGGCAATGCCGCTGCCCCGCCAGTTTGCGCTGCAGGCGCGTATGAACATGGAGAGCATGCAGCCCGATGCCCAGGCCCTGCCCACCGGCGGCACCTTGGCGCGCTTTGAGCCGCCCACCGGCCCGGGCGTGCGCGTGGACAGCTTTGGCTATACCGGCTACGAGACCTCGGGCAACTATGACTCCCTGCTCGCCAAGGTCATCGTCAGCGGCCCCAGCCAGTTTGGCGTGCTCTGCGCCAAGGCCGAGCGTGCGCTGGCCGAGTTCCATATCCAGGGCCTGGAGACCAACCTGGACTACCTGCGTGCGCTGCTGCGCGATGCGCAGGTGCTGCGTGGAGATATCGACACCACCTATGTGGAACGCCAAGGCCCGGCGCTGCATGCAGCGGCCACCGCGCTGGCAGCACAGCGCCAGGCTGACCCACAGAGCACCAGCCAGAACGCCGCACAGACCGGCACCAGCGACGAGCCCGCGTTGCCCGTAGGTGCCCATGCGGTGCGCGCTGCGATGCGCGGGCGGCTGATTGCGCTGGAGCGGGATGCCGATACGGTGCAGGCCAAGGGTGCCTCGGTGGCGGTGCTGGAGGCCATGAAGCTCGAGCACAGCGTGGACCTGGCCCAGGGCGGCCGCTTTGTGGCGCGCGCGGCGCTGCTGGGCGAGGTGGTGGCGGCGGGCACCCTGCTCGGCTGGGTGCTGCCCGATGCATCGGCCGATGCGCTGGCCGCAGAGCAGCAACAGGCCGACCTCGATGCCATCCGCCCCGACCTGGCCAAGGTGCTGCAGCGCCAGCAGGGCCTGATGGATGCGGCCCGCCCCGAAGCGGTGGCCAAGCGCCGGCGCCACGGCAAGAACACCGCACGCGAGAACCTGGAGCAGTTGCTCGATGCCGGCAGCCTGGTGGAATACGGCGGCCTGACCCTGGCCATGCAGCGCGGGCGCCGCAGCGAGGAAGAGCTGATTCGCCTCAGCCCCGCGGACGGCACCATCACCGGCCTGGGCCGCATCAACGGCCAGCAGTTTGGGCCCGAGCAGTCGCGCTGCGCGGTGATGGCCTATGACTACACGGTGTTTGCCGGCACCCAGGGCTTTATGGCCCACCGCAAGATGGACCGCATCGTGCATACCAGCGAACGCCTGGGTCTGCCCTTTGTGCTGTTTGCCGAAGGCGGCGGCGGGAGGCCCGGCGACACCGACTATGTGGGCGTGTCGGGGCTGGAGTTCACGACCTTCACGCACATGGCACGGCTGTCGGGCAAGGTGCCCACCATCGGCGTGGTCTCGGGCCGCTGCTTTGCCGGCAATGCCGCCTTGCTGGGCTGCTGCGATGTGATCATTGCGACGCAGGATGCCAGCATCGGCATGGCCGGCCCGGCGATGATCGAAGGCGGCGGTCTGGGCGTGGTGGCGGCCGATGACGTTGGGCCCGTGGGCGTGCAGACACGCAATGGCGTGATCGACCTGCTGGCCCGCGACGAGACCGAGGCGGTGACGCTGGCCCAGACCTACCTGGGCTTTGTGCAGGGCAAGCTGCCGCCTGGCGAACAAGCCGACCAGCGCCTGCTGCGCGCGCTGGTGCCCGAGAACCGGGTCAAGGGCTACGACATCCGCGCGGTGGTGCAGACCTTGTTTGACAGCGGCAGTTTTCTGGAACTGCGCGAGCACTTTGGCCGCAGCGTCGTCACCGGCTTTGCCCGGCTGGAAGGCCAGGCCGTGGGCGTGCTGGCCAACGATGGCAGCCACCTGGGCGGCGCGCTCGATGCCAACAGCGCAGACAAGATATCGCGCTTTCTGGAGCTGTGCGACAACTACGGCCTGCCGGTCGTGTCGCTGTGCGATACGCCGGGCTTCATGGTGGGGCCCGAGAGCGAGAAGGCTGCAGCCGTGCGGCACTTTGCCCGCATCTTTGTGACGGCCAGCCATATCAAGGTACCCGTGCTGGCCATTGTGCTGCGCAAGGCCTATGGCCTGGGCGCGCAGGCCATGCTGGGCGGCAACCTGTTTGTGCCGGTGGCCACCGTGGCCTGGCCCACCGGCGAGCTGGGGCCCATGGGCATTGAAGGCTCGGTGCGCCTGGCCTACCGGCGCGAGTTGGAGGCGCTGGAGGACGCTGCCGAGAAGGCCGCCTACTTCCAGGCCAAGACCGATGAGATCTATGCCCAGGGCAAGGCGCTGAACGTGGCCAGCTACAACGAGATCGACGATGTGATCGACCCGGCGCAGACACGCAACTGGCTGGCCAGCATGCTCGCCAGCCTGCCAGCAGCCAGCCCAGGGCGGGCGGCCTCGGGGGTATCGCCCTGGTAGGCAACCCGCCCCCGCCTCAGCCAAACACTGCGACCGAGATCCCCAAAAACACCAGGACCGTAGGAGACACCATGAGCCCCATCGCATACCGGCAACAAGAAAAGCCCTTGCATGAGTACCTGCGCCAGCATGCGCGCACCCAGCCCGACAAGCCGGCCTTTATCTGGTACGGAACCGCCATCAGCTGGGCCCAGCTGGACCAGATGAGCGATACCTTTGCTTGCCAGCTGCAGCAGCGCGGCGTGGCCAAGGGGGACCGGGTGGCCCTCTTCATGCAGAACTGCCCGCAGTATGTGATTGCGCATATCGGCATCCAGAAGCTGGGCGCGGTGGTGGCGCCCTGCAGCCCGCTGTTCAAGGGCCATGAGCTGGAGTACCAGCTCTCTGACCTGGGTGCCAAGGTGATCGTCGCAGCCGATGTGCTCTATGAGATCGTGCAGGCGGCGCGCCCCAAGACGGCGATTGAACATGTGTTCCTGACCCACTACGCCGACCTGCTGCCGGCCCAGCCGACGATCGACCTGCCCGCCGAGATCGGCACGCCCAAGCGCCATATCGATGGCACGACAGACTTTGTGGACTGCCTGCGCGCGCCCCTGCCCGCGCCCGATGTGGGCCCGCTGGACATGGACGATGTGGCGCTGATGACCTATACCTCAGGGACGACCGGCCTGCCCAAGGGGGCGATGCTGAGCTACCGCAACGCGCTGTTCAAGGCGCATGCCGCGGCCGACAACAACCCGATCCGCGATGACGACACCATGCTGGCCGTCGCGCCGCTCAACCACATTGCGGGCATGCTGATCGGCCTCAATGTCACGCTCTACACCGGCATCCGCTGCGTGCTGCTGTACCGCTTTGACCCCGTGCAGGTGCTGCAGGCGCTGGCGCGCTACCGGGTGACCTGGTGGTACAGCGTGGCGAGCATGAATGCAGCGGTGATGCAGGTTGACGCTGCGCACAGCTACGACCTCAGCGCGCTGCGCATCAACCCCAGCACCAGCTTTGGCATCACCATCAACCAGGCGCTGGCCGAGCAGTGGCGCGGCTTTGCGCCCAACTGCCAGCTGTTTGAGGTGACCTATGGCATGTCCGAAACCCACACCTGGGACACCTCGATGCCCGTCGATGCCATCAAATGGGGCGCGCACGGCATTCCGATCGAAGGGGTGGAATGCCGCGTGATCGATGCAGCCACCGGCCAGGACCTGCCCGCCGGCCAGGTGGGCGAGCTGGTCTTGCGCAGCCCGGGCAACTTCAAGGGCTACTGGAACAAGCCCGAGGCGACGGCCAGTACCTTGAAGGACGGCTGGGTGTACACGGGCGACATGGCCAAGATCGACAGCGATGGCTACCTGACCTTTGCCGGCCGCTTCAAGGAGATGATCAAGGTCTCGGGCTACAGCGTCTTCCCCGAGGAGGTCGAGTCCATCATGATCAAGCACCCTTCGGTGGCGCAGGTGGCGGTGATCGGCATCGACGATGCGCTCAAGGGCCAGGCGGTCAAGGCGGTCGTCATTGCGCGCAAGGGCGCACCAGCGGTGAGCGCGCAGCAGCTGATCGACTGGTGCCGCGAGCAGATGTCGGTCTACAAGGCACCGCGCGAGATCGAGTTTCGGGATGCGCTGCCGACGACGGGCACCGGCAAGGTGCTGCGGCGCCTGTTGAAGGATCCGCAGAAGGCGAGCGCCGCATGAACGCGCAAGCCCACCCCGTTGCGGCGCTGGACAACCAGGCGCTTTTGGAACTCTTGCAGCGCGATGGCGAACTGGTCACCGAGCGCCTGGCGCACTGGGCGCGTACCAAGGGTGACCAGCTCTTCTACCTGTATGGCGAAGACGATGTGCGCCTGAGCTATGCCGAGTTTGACCGCATCACCGATGCCATCGCTGGCAACCTGGCAGCTGCCGGTATCGGCCGGGGCATGCCGGTGTCGGTGTTCATGCGCAACCAGCTCATCAGCGCCCTGGCGATGTTTGGCATCTGGAAGGCCGGCGCCGTGTTTGCGCCGATCAATTTTGGGCTGACCGAGCGCCTGCTGGTCTACCAGATTGGCGACACCCAGCCGGTGATGCTGTTGGCCGAGCGCGCACTGGTGCCGGCGCTCAATGCGATCGGCGAAGAGCTCAGCCAGGTCGCGCCTTTGGCCCATGTCGTGGTCTACGACCCACCCGCTGGCAGCCACGATGCAGTGGCCGATGGTGTGGCTTACAGCGGTCCGCACGCAGCGCTGGACTGGGCCGCGCTGCTGCAGCCCGCAGCCAAACCGGATGTGGCCCTGGCCTATGACGACCTGTGCAACATCATCTACACCTCGGGCACCACCGGGCCATCGAAAGGCGTGGTGCAAAGCCACCGCTGGATGAACCAGTACACCTATTTGTTTCGCCAGATGCTCAACGGCCATGACGTGGTCTACAACGACTTGCCGATGTACCACGTGGGTGGCGCGGTGTTCAACGTGGTGCGGGCGGTGTGGGCCGGCAGTGGCCTGGCCTGCTGGGACCGCTTCAGCCCCAATGACTTCTGGCGCCGCATTGCGCTGAGCGGCGCCACCAGCGCGGTGCTGGTGGACACGATGATCTCCTGGCTGGCCAAGGCGCCGCCAGCGGCCACCGACCACCACAACAGCCTCAACAAGGTCTATATGCAGCCGCTGCCCCAGCGCCATGCGGAGATTGCGCGCCGCTTTGGCTTTGACTTTGTGACCGCCGGCTTTGGCCAGACGGAGTCGGGCATGTCCTGCTTCACGGTCATCGAAGAGACGGACGCCAGCTGCGAATCCCCGCCCGCCTACCGGCGCGGCCAGACGCGCGAGGCCATCCGCGCGCAGGCGGCAGCCCTGGGCTTGGAGCTGCTGGGCCCCGCGCAAGCGGACCAGGTGGGCAAGGGCTACCTGGGCCATCCGAGCCTCTTCGTAGAGGCAGCGGTGCTGGACGAGCGCGATGGCGAGTGCGCCGTGGGCGTGGCGGGGCAGCTGGCTTTTCGGTCGAAGCTGCCCTATTACCTGCTGGTCGAATACCTGGGCAAGCCCCAGGCCACCGCCAAGGCCTTTCGCAATCTCTGGTTCCACACCGGCGACTCGGCGCTGCGCCATGCCGATGGCAGCCTGAGCTTTGTCGACCGCATGGGCGACCGCATCCGCGTGCGGGGCGAGAACATCTCGTCCTTCCATATCGAGGACATGGTCAACCAGTACCCGGCCGTCGAGATGACGGCCGCCTTTGCCATCCCTGCGCACGAGGGCGATGAGGACGATGTCGTCGTCTATGTTGTGGCGCGCGAGCAGCAGCTGATCGACCGCCAGGCGCTGCACGCCTGGTGCGACAGCAAGATGCCCAAGTTCATGCGGCCGCGCCATATCCGCGTGGTCGAGCAGTTCCCGCGCACGCTGACGCAAAAGATCGAGAAGTTCAAGCTCAAGGCGATGATCCTGGCCGAGCTGCAGGGCCAGCCTGCCAACGAGACAGCGGCCACGCCACCCACCAAGGAGCGCCGCATGACCTGACACCTCCGCCCTGCCCCAGCTGGCTTTGTGCCAAACCCTTTGTGTGATCCGCTACGCCGTGCCCACCAGGCCCAACCCCTTGCCCTGAACCCTTTGACAGCGGGGCAAACCCACCTGGCCGTGGCCAACGATAAAAATACCAGGAGACCATTTCCATGAAGTTCAGAACCACTTGTTTGACGACCCTGCTTGCATCTGTTGGCCTGGCCTCTGGCGCATGGGCGCAGGGCATATCCGACAACGCCGTGCGCATAGGGGTGATCAGCGACACCTCCAGCGCCTACGCCGATATTGGCGGCAAGGGCACGGTCGCGGCGGCCACGATGGCGATCAAGGATTTTGGCGGCACGGTGCTGGGCAAGCCCATCGAGCTGCTGTCGGTGGACCACCAGAACAAGGCCGACATTGGCGCCACCCGCGCCCGCGAGTGGTTTGACCGCGAGAACGTGGACATGGTCATCGGCCTGGGCAACACGGCGGTGCACAACGCAGTCGCCACCGTGGCCAAGGAAAAGAACAAGGTGCTGATCAACACCGAGGCGGGCTCGAGCTCGATCACCGGCGAGAACTGCGCGGCCAACATCGTGCACTACACCTACGACACCTATGCCACGGCCAACAGCACCGTCAAAGCGGTGACCGAGGGCGGCGCCAAGAGCTGGTACATCGTGGCGGTGGACTATGCCTTTGGCCAGGCACTGTCCAACGACATCACGGCCGCCGTCGACAAGAACGGCGGCAAGGTGATCGGCACGGTCAAGCACCCACTCAATGCGCCCGATTTCTCGTCCTACATGCTGACGGCGCAGGCCTCCAAGTCCGATGTGATTGCGCTGGCCAATGGCGTGAACGACACCATCAACTCCATCAAGAGCGCCCGCCAGTTCGGCATCACCGACAAGCAAAAGGTGGCCGCTGCGCTGATGTTCATCTCGGACGTGCATGCGCTGGGCCTGAAGACCGCCCAAGGCATGTATGCGACGACCGCCTTCTACTGGGACCGCACGCCCGAGAGCCGCGCCTGGTCGCAAAAGTACTTCAAGGCCATGAACAGGATGCCGACCATGGCCCAGGCCGGCACCTACTCGGCGGTGATGCACTACCTCAAGGCGGTCGAAGCGGCGGGCACCGACGAGACCGCTGCGGTAATGACCGCGATGAAGAAGATGCCTATCAAAGACTTTTTCAGCGACGACGGCAAGATCCGCGAGGACGGCCGCATGGTGCATGACATGTACCTGGTGCAGGTCAAAAAGCCCGAGGAGTCCAAGGCGCCTTGGGACTACTACAAGATCATCGCCACCATCCCGGGCGACCAGGCCTTCCGGCCGCTGTCCGAGGGTAAGTGTCCGCTGGTCAAGTCCTGAGCCCGCCACTTAGCCCAACTAGAGCCACCAACCCGATGGATACGATCTGGTCCATCGGGTCGTTTCATTTCTGCCCAGGGTTTATGACCATGTAAGTATCTAGTAATTTCCAGTGTTTATTTTCCTGCAAGGGTAAGCATTTTTCCGGTGCGTCATGCTCACAATTTAAACAATTGCAAATAAATTCAATAGTTTTGAGCAAATGTTTATTATTTATAGATTGTATTTGACATCTAAAGCCATAAAAAACATAGCATCGCAGCCATACAAATCAAAAGATATCCCACAAACACCATTCATAGATTTACCAAACATCTATCAGAATAGATTAATTTGATATCAATAAAAATCACCAACAAGGGTGTTTAAACATTCATTGACAATACGCCACCGGCATTTGCAGAAAGGCTGTTTAGGATGTAATCCTTGAAAAAGGAGATTGTCCATGTTATTAAATAACAAAATAAAAATATTCAAAACTGGATTAGCCATAATAGCTGCGGCCTCTCTGGGCCCGGTGGCTATGGCCGCATCGGGCGCTCCGCTTCCGCGCTGCGATGCCGCCGGGCAATCGTTCTATCTGACCCGCTACACCGGCCCGGCCGCCACCGGAACACCGCCCACGGCGGTGCTGGATCTGGCGACCGCCCCAGCGACCGGCGCAGTTGCCATTGCTCCGGTCTGGAGTGGTGCCGCAGCGCCCACCGTGTCTGCGCGAGAAATAGGACTGACGCCGCCCAATCCCCCCTTGCCTGCAGGCGCCTCCGTCGCCGGCGGCATGGGCAAGGATGGCTACATCTATACGATGCGCGCCGTAGACGGCGACAACAGCTGGGACAACAGCCCAGCGACTGGATGGACCGCTGGCGGATGGCGCAGCCATACCCGCTATTACGAGATGCTGCGCTATGGCCGCACTGGCGTGGACAACCTGGGCATCGTGAGCGGACTGGGCACCTACCAGACGGACCCCACCGATCCCAGCACCTTGGTCAGCGGTGCGATTGACCTGCGCCTGGGGCCCAATTTCAATGCGGCCGATATCGATCCCGTCACTGGCATCATGTACCTGGCGGCCTTCCAGACCGGCGGCACGCTCAACCGGGTTTTCAAGATCGATGTGACGCAGACCCCGCCGCTCTATGTGGGCACCTTGAACCTGTCCAGCAATATTCCCGGCGCGCAGTCGGGCGACTTTGCCATTGACGCCAGTGGGCAATGGGCCTATGGCATCGCAACGACGGGGAATGTGATCACGGGAACATCGGTGAGTTATCGATTCAACCTGTCTTCCGGTGCCGTTGAGACGTTGGCACCCGTATCACCAGCCCCTTTCAACAGCCCTTATGGCGCAGCAGCACGGCTGCCCAATGCCACAGACAAACTAGCCTTCTATGGCCTGGGCACGCGCATCATGAGTATCCCTTCCGGCACGGTCGGCACTAACCAGAGCACCGCAGGTGCCACCAGTGGCGATGCCGCCGCCTGCCTGCCCAAGCTGACAGCGACCCTGGTCTGCACCCCCGATGCGCTGGTCGATGCGGCGGGCAATGTCTCCAACTGCACAGTCACCTTGGACCAGGCTGCGCCAGCGGGCGGCATGGCCATTGCCCTGACCCCACCAGCGGCCAACCCACGCTACACCAGCAGCTGCGGCAGCTCCATCGTGGTAGCAGCCGGGCAGAAAACGGCCAGTTGCGCAATTACCGCCATACCCAACACCACGCCCGGTGATGGCGATGTGACCGCAGCGCTGGCGTTGGCCACACCTGCCGCAACAGATGACTATGTGCTGGGTAGTCCTTCGGCAGCCGAGGTCCGCATCCGCAACGACGACGTCGACATCGCCATTACGCCCGTAGCCAACCTCAGCTGTACACCCAGCAGCTTGGTGGACGCTGCAGGCCAGGTTTCTACCTGCATCATCAGCCTGAATGCGCCCGCACCCGCCGGAGGTAGCAGCATCAGCCTCAGCCCGCCACCGGGCAGCAGCCGCTACACCAGCAGTTGCACCTCTCCGGTGCTCTTCGCGGCAGGGGCCACGCAGAGCAGCTGCACGATCACCGCGACGCCCAACACCGTCGCAGGCGATGGCAGCGTCAGCGCGTTGTTGCAGCTGTTGGCCGGGCCCGGTTATACGCTCGGGCCCGACAGCCAGGCCAGCGTGCAAGTCAACGACGACGACCTGCCTATCAATGTGGGCGATGCCAAGCGTGTCCCTACTTTGGATGCATGGGCACTGGCATTGATGGGCATGCTGCTGGCAATGGCAGGCGCGCTCTTTGCACGCAAGCGCCATCAGAGCTAGGCATCGGCCATCCAGACCACCGCCGCCAAAAGGGAGCCAGGCTCCCTTTTTTGTGCGGCGCATGGCAAGCGGCGCTACCGCATTTCTTCCATATCAGAGCGCAGTCACGGAGGACTCCCCGAGTCGGTGTTTAGACGAGGGCAGGGCGATTTACAGGGAGCCCCTGGCTGAGGAGATCCAATACAGGTCGTGGGCAGTGCCACCGCGTCTGCCTACATTCCGCAAACCCTTGCCGTGACGCTGGCCGTGCAGGCGCCGCTCATCACCACCGCGCAGACGCAGGAGCTGAGTGGCATCGCAACGTCGGCGGCACCGGGCGGCGGCGCATCCACGCCCTTGCCCCCGGGCACCACCATCACCTTGCAACTCTCCGGCCCCGATGGATTTAGCGCCAGCCAGACCACCACCGTCATCGGCAGTGGTGGCGCGTATTCACTGACCTGGCCGGCTGGCCTGGCGCCCGGCAACTACGAGGTCATTGCCCTCCTCAGCGACCAGCCAGGCGTGCAATCGAGCGTGGGCAGCTTTACCGTGCAAGCGGTGGTCGTGCCGCCCCCTCCGCCACCGCCGCCGCCCACCACGCCGCAGGCTGTGCCAGCGCTGGCGCCCTGGACCACCATCGGCTTGGGAGCGTTGCTTGCCCTGCTGGGCAGGCAGCGCCTGCGCCGCCGTACAGGCTGATCCGATCCAAGGCCGCCTTCGGGCGGCTTTATTTATCTATCTGATGGATCATGACAACAATTAGCCGCATATCCATTTATTTTCAGAGAGAGTGCCTACCACGTCACAAGGACGAGCGCGGAGGTGCTTGGGGGGAGATGACAGCTAGGAAATGGCCTTTTTCTCAATAAACTGAGATTTAGACAACGAAACACATATTTTTCTTGAAAACCAGCAAATATAAGGATTGCTATTTAAGTTACATTTTGTTAACTTCGTCTCCTTTTACACCGAGGGAGACACCATGAACAAACTTTTGGCATCCGCCGCGCTGGCGCTCAGTGGTCTGGCGTTCACTGCCGCCGCCCAAGCCGCGCCGCTGCAGTGGACCTTGAAGGACGTGACCTTTGACGATGGCGGCACGGCCACCGGCTCTTTTGTGTATGACGCCGACAGCGACACCTACAGCAATGTGCAGCTGAGCACCACGGCAGGCAGTGTCGGAGGAGCTTCGGAATTTCGCAGCAAATGTGTCACGCCCCACTGCATCAACGCCTTGCCGGAGCTCATCTTTGTCGCCTCCAGCAACCAGAGCGACCTGACCAATGTGCCCTACCTCGATATTGAACCGTCGGCACCGCTCACCAATACGCCGGGTACGGTCGAGCTGGTGTTTGGCATGTCCACCACCTGCGGCAATGCAGCCTGCTCCACCAATGGCCCCGGATTGCGCGCGTTCTTCAGTGGCCAGCTCGTTGGGATACCCTATATCGCTCCACCTGCTGCACCCACCAGCGTTCCGACGCTGAACCCATGGGGCCTGGCCGGACTCAGCATGCTATTGGCCGCATGGGCCTTGCTGTATCGCCGCCGCGCATCCTGATATAGGGCGGTTCCTTTTCCCCGGATATCCAGCCATCTGCACTGGTCCTTTACCCAGCCCTGCCTGCGAGTAAACCTCCAAGGGTGCCTCAAGACACTCCCTGACATTCAGGCAAGCAATATGTAAGGATAAGTTGATAGAATGTAAAGATTAACAACGGGGATATGATGATTTTCAAGAAGATTGCATTGGTTGGCGCCTTGCTCGGCACTGGTTTGGCACAGGCCTTTGCGCCGCAAACAGGCACCTGGATTGTGACCAGCGAAGTCAATGGCAAGCCAGGCCGTGGCTTGGCGATTGATGTGCAGGACAATACCTTGGTCATGCAAATGTACGCGTATGATGCAAGTGGTAACGCTACGTTCTACATGACCAGCGGCACCTTGGCGAATGACCGCTATTCTGCGCCCCTGAACAAATACCGTGGCGGCCGTTATCTGGGCAGCGGAGACCTGTCGGGCAAAGAAGACGGCAGTGCTGGCAACGTCTCGATCCGCTTTGAGTCGGGCACCAAGGGGTACATCACCCTGCCTGGCGAGACCGAGAAAGAGATCTCCCGCTTCAATTTCGCCTATGGCAATAATCCAGAAGGCCTCAAAGGAATCTGGATTTTCAGCCCACTCAATTCGCTGACGCCCACCTCGGACTTTTTCAGACTTGAAAAAGTGCAGGCCCCAACGGCCGATGGCAATGGCGTGATCACTACCGCTGCAGGCACTTTTGGCTGCGAATACCAAGTATCTGGAAGCGCTGCCGGAACGGTGATTTGTGCAAAGGTGAGTTCGGCTGGCAGGTTGCTCGGTGGCTACCAGTTCACCTACAGCGTGAACGAGGGTGAAGGCTATTACCTCAATAGCGCTGGCGTGCGCGCTTCCATCGCGACCATGCACCGCTTGGCCAATCGCGCAGATACGGGAACGGGTATTGTCCTCAAAACGGAAGCGAATGACGACAGCGCGGCCCCGGAGGTGAGCCCAGAGCAACTGCGCCAGGCAATCGAAAGCGTGGCAGCGCAAGTGGAATAAGCGGCAGTACGCTGCGAGCAAACACCACCAAACCGCCCTTAGGCGGTTTTTTTATGGGCGATTTCGCCGCTGCAGACGTCTGCAGCTTTGGCCCCCCAAACGGCGCAGCCCATTTTTCACATCGCCAGGCTTGGCGAGCCACTAAACTGGCCCACTACCGATAAATCAGGACATGCTTTGATGCGGACACCTTATCTATTTGCCTGCCTGCCCTTAGCCTTGGCACTCATTGCCTGCCAGCAAGAGAAGCCCAAAGCCACAACGCAGGCAGCCACCAAACCCACATTTACGGCGCCAAGCGTGGATATAGCAACCCCCGACAAGGCGGTGAAAAGCTGGTGGGCCTTGGTGGATGCAAGGGCCAGCTTTAAACACCAAGAGTGCACACAAGCCCCTAATGCCGAGCAAGCAGCGCTGCGGCAAGCCCAGTTGCGCTTGAGCACTGGAGCAGTCAAGAGCTATCTGCAACAAGACCCCAACTGCACGTTGTATACCTACGATCGCAGAATCGATCGCGTAGATATGGAAACGGAATCCAGAGCCTTGGTTGTCGCCACGATCAAGAACATTACCCGCCCTAAAGAAGGACAGTCGATAGCGGGCAATTACGCAGAAGGTGGAACCGTCGGTGCCGAATACCGCTATGTGCTATCCCGCGAGGATGACGGCTGGCGTGTGGACGACATTTTCCAGTACGACGAGGTCAACAAGCTCATGGGACGTGACCCCTGGAAACAGGAATACAAGCGCAACTCGTCCGAGCTGTACCTGCTGATATTCAATCAGTAGCCAGCTGGGGAGAGAAGGCGCCCCGTTCTCGCCCGAAGCTTAGCGCCAATAGGTATGCACCAGCGACTTGATCTGCACCAAGGACGGTGGCCGCGCCACACTGCGGCGCACCGCCTGCGTCAACGGCAGGCCGCCTGCAACCCACAGCACCGTATCGTGCTGGTGCCAATCCTGCTGCGCCAGCCATTGCAGCACTTGCGCAATCTCCAGCTGCGACGCACCGGGCACACCGCCACGCAGCCAGGTGACGTCCATGCCGGAAAATGCGGGCGACAAGGCGGCCTGCTCTTGGGCATCCGACACCCACAGCAGCACGGTGGTGGACGGGTACGCTCGCCGCGCCTGTGCAATGCGTGCCGCTGCTGGCAAGGCGCAAGCATCTGCCACCAGCACGCAATGCTGTGCTTGCGGCACCATGCCGCCGGCCGGGCTCAGCACGCCCACCTCGGAGTCCGGCTCGGCGCTGGCAGCCCAGACGGCACCAGGCCCGGCCATGTGCGGATCGGAATGGCCCGTGCCATGGTGGAGCAAGGCATCGACTTCGAGCCAGCCCTCTTCAGGATCCATCGCGCTGATCGTGTAGGTGCGGCGTGCCAATGCCGGTTTGCCGGCAGGCCAATGCAGGCGGTTGCCATCGACCAGGGTCGGCCATGCCGGTGCCTGGCCGGGCTCGGGCAAGAGCATGCGTACATGCAAGCCACCGGGGGCAAAGGCGCTGATATCGCCCGCCGCCAGGCGGATGCGGCGCATGCGCGGCGACAGCGCCTGGTTGCTGAGGACACGCATCATCTGCAGCCTGGAGGTCGCAGGCGGGGCATCGCCTTCCCAGACCAGCTCCCAACTGCCCTCCACCCAGGCCATCTGGTCGGCGAACTCGGCCAAGTGCTCGGCCAAAGACAGCTGCATCAATTCCCCCATGCGCGGCGCCACCGGCTGCAGCAGGCAATCGATGCCGCTGGCGCTGGTTTGCTGCAGCCTGGCCGTGCCCACATCGGCCAAGGCCAGCAACAAGGTGCCCGCTTGGGGCTGGCTCACGTCGATGCCCTCATCGCGCCAATGCTGCAGCAACCAGTCCACAAACGCGCCGGCTTGCGGCAGATGGATATGGGCCTTGCGTGCGAGCGTCTGCGGCACCGTCATATGCGTCTCCCGGTATCGACAACCACTTGCGCATGGCGCCGCAGCAACGCAGCGGTGGCCAGCCAGCAGCCCACCGCAATCGCCGTCGCCATCGCAAACAGGCCAGAGAACTCGAAGTGCTTGGCAATGAAGCCACCCGCCATCGCGCTCAGCATATAGCTCAGCAACTCGGCGCAGACAAAGATCGAAAAATCCGTGCCCGGCTGCTGGCGACTGGACGAGGCCATGAACAGCGCATACAGCGCCACCATTTCCATATAACGATGCACGCTCAAACCCACGGCGAGGACTGCCAACGATGTGGTGCCGCCCAGCCAGTGCAACGAATGCGCCAGGAACAACGCAAAGGCCAGCGCACGCAAGGCACTCAAGCCCAGCAGCACCTGGCTGCGGCTGCGCTGCCGCAACCACTGGGCCGCCAGCCAACTGCCCAGCAAGCCGGCCAGCGCAGCGCCACTGCCGGCAATCACCCCCACTTCGCTCAAGCTCAGGCCGCTGTGCAGCAGGTAGCTGCTTTCCATCGAGCGCAACATGCCTTCACTCAGCCGATAAACGGCGGCCAGGCCCAGAATTGCCCAGACACCGGGGCGCGCAAAAAATTGGCTGATGCTGGGGCGCACAGGCACTGTGGCAGCGCCGTCTTGCGCATCCTCCGCGGCGGCAGCAGGCATGCCTTCGTCCATCCACGGCAGCGCCAGCAAAGGCAGCAAAGACAGCGCGGCCATCAACAGCATGGTGGCTTGCCAGCCCCATTGATCGACCAGCGCCATCGCCAAGGTGCCGCCCAGCAGCACACCACCGGCCACCGATGCGGCCTGGATCGCATTGCCCCGGCCCAGCTCATCGCTGCGCAGCTGCTGCGTGGCATAGCCGTCGGTGGCGATATCCTGCGTGGCGATGCTGAGCGCCAGGCACATGCCGATGCAGACAATCGTGGTGATGGACGCCTGCGGCCCCACCCAGGCCAGTGCGCCAATCGCCAGCACCGATGCCAGCTGGGTGCAGACAACCCAGCCCCGCCGGTGGCCCCAGCGCAGTGGGCGCAAGCGGTCCACCCAGGGCGCCCACAAAAACTTCAGCACCAGCGGCAGCATCAGGATGGACAGCATGCCCACCTGCTGCAAAGGCATGCCGGCAGCGCGCAGTGCGGCGGGCACCGTCATGATCATCAGATACGACGGCACGCCCTGCGCAATATAGAGCGCCACCAGCACCGCCCAAAACTGCCAGGGGCGCTGCGCCGCGTTCAAGCTTGCGCCCTGGGTTTGCACACCTGCCGCCATCAGTATTCAACGCTGTAGTTCAGCGAGAAGGTGCGCCCGCGGCCATAGAACGCAAAGGTTTGCGGTGACACCACACCCACGCCGTACAAGGCCATCGCGCGCTGCGACCAGGTCGTCAGGTACTGCTTGTCCAGCAGGTTCTGGATACCGACGTTGAGGCGGCCGACCGGCAGCTTGACGCCACCCATCAGGTCCAGCACCGTGAAGCCATCGATCTTGCCCGCGCTGTCATCCTTGAGCCTGAACATGTGGGAGGCCTGCAGGCGCAGTTGCCAGGGGTTCGGGCTCCACTGCACATAGGTCGACAGCTTGGAGGGGCTCGCCGTCATGATGGACTGCTTGGCCCAGCTGCCGTTTTGCCGCGTCTCCGAGCGGATCCACAGTGCATTGCCACCCAGCGCCCAGTTCTTGGCAACGGCAACGTCCAGGCTGCCTTCCCAGCCGTAGTTGCGCCGCTTTTCATCGAGCACATTGATGGTCACATTGTTGTTGGCGTTGTTGAGCTGCAAGGTCTGGTCAGACCAGGCATAGAACAGCGCGGACTGCAGCTTGACGGCACCGCCGGCCTGCTTGAAACCCCACTCCACCTGCCTCGTCTTGATGCCTTGCAGCGGAGAGCTTTTCGGATCAATGCCGCTGACCAGTTGCCAATGCGTGCCATTGGCCTGGTAGTTGCCCTGGCCATAGTACTTGCCGGGGTCCGGCAACTCAAAGCCTTCGGCGTAGTTGAGCCAGGTGCTGCGCGCAGCATCGATCTGGTAGCGCGCCCCCAGGTTGAACAGGCTCACGTTGTAGCTGTTCTTGCCGCCAGGGATCGCATCGGCTGAGGTGCCACGGCCCAGCAGCATGTAGAGCTGCTGGGTGTAGCCCACAAAATCGTCCACCTGCAAGTCGGTGCTTTGGTAGCGCAGGCCGCCGTTCAAAGTCCACTGCGGGTTCAGCTTCCACTCAGCCTGGGCAAAGGCCGCAGCGGTATTGACGCGGTAGCCCGGGTAGCGGCCGGTGCTGCCGATTTGCCGGTTGACCATGCCGCCGCTGGCCAGCGCCTGCGCGGTATCGAACACGGTGGCACTGCCATCAAAGCTCTCGCGGTCCCAATCCAGGCCATAGCGCACACTCAGGTCGCCCCAGGACTTGGCCAGCGCAGCCTTCAGGCCCCAGGTGTCGGTGTTTTGGTGGGAGGCGGTCACAACGGAGCTGGGGAAAGGCGCAAAGTCCAGCTTCTCTTGCCGCCAAAACGCCTGCAAATACAGGTCCTGGTCGCCCCAGACCTTGGCGGCATGGTAGTCGGCATTGAACATGGCCCGCTCGGTCTGCGGCATCACATCGCTGACAAAGCCGCTGCGCTGCTCCAAGAGCTCCGGCTTGCCACCCATGATGCCTGCCAGGTTGGGGCCGCCATACAGGTAAGAGGAGCCATCAAAGCGGTTGCGGTAGTACTGCGCGGTCAGGCCCAGGCTTTGCTCGGGGCTGATCTTGATCTGCACATTGCCGTGCACGTCCACACCCTTGGTGTTCTGGGCATCGGTCTGGGCAATATCGGTGCGCACCGGATTGCCCTTGCCGTCATAAAAACTGCCATTGTTTTGCAGCGCAATGCCCAGGCGCGCCTGCACCTGCTCATTGCCGCCGGCAATGGATTGGGCCAGCCGGTACTGGTGGTCGCGCGAGCCCTGCAAGCCGGAAGTGACCCCCACTTCGCTGCCCAGCTGCAGGCCAGCGGCGCTGCCTTTTTTGGTGATGATGTTGACGATGCCGCCGGTGGCACCGCCCCCGTACAAGGCGCTGGCACCCGACAGCACCTCGATGCGGTCGATATTGAACGGGTCAATCGCATCGAGCTGCCGGGCCGTGCCGCGCGAGCTGTTGAGCGACACACCATCGACCATGACCAGCATGGTGCGCCCACGCAGGTTCTGACCAAAATTGCTGCGCGACTGACCGCCCAGGTCAATCCCCGGCACCAGCTGCCCCAGGGCCTCGGCCACACTTTTGCCGGCCGTCACCTGCTGCTGCAGTTGTTCGCTGTCGATGACCTGGGTGGTCTGCGCCAGCTCGCTGCGGATGCTGGGCGCGGCCGATGCCACCACATGCTGCACTGCCAAGTGGGTGTCCGCCTCGGCGCCATCAGGCTCTGCGGCCGCAGCCGCCGTCTGTGCCTGCGCGCTGCTGGCCAATACCCCGATGGCTAGGCTGATGGGCGCCATCGCCCATCCACCACCCCATTTGTTCCGCTGAGCTGCGACCGACCGCCCCTGATTTTGCATAGCTACGCCTTTTGTTCTCTTACAACGACAGCGGAAAAGCTTAATTGGAAGAGAATGGGAAGTCTTTTCTCTTGAGAACAATTCTCATTTAAATGAAACCCAAGGCCGCATTTCTCAGCAAGGACCAGGTGCTCAGCCAGTGGCAGCACTGCATGTGGGCGCATACGGTGAGCGAAACACAGGCGCAGGAACTCGTGCACCCTCAGCTGCAGCTGCGCCATGTGCATGCGGGCCAGTACCTGTGGAAGGCGGGCGACGTCCCCACGGGCTGGACCGGTGTCACGCGCGGCGCAGCCAAAATCTGCGTGCCCACGCCCGATGGCCGCTCCATCACCTTGTGCGGCTACGCCGGCAGCTGGTTTGGCGAAACCTATTTGCTACGCCCGCACATGGCCATGGACTGCGATGCCATGGCCTTGCATGACCTGACCATGCTTACATTGCCTGCCCACGCCTTCCACGCGCTGCGCCAGCAATCTGCCACGTTTAGCCAGTTTTTGCTGGAGCTGATGGCCGAGCGCAGCCACCAATTGATGCGCCTGCTGACCGCCAAGCAATGCCTGAGCGTCACCGGCCGGGTCGCGCAAAGCCTGGGCTCCCTCATCACGCCGCTGAACTTTCCCTTCCCCGATGCCGGCTTGCTCAACATCACCCAAAGCGAGCTGGCTGATTTCTGCCAGGTCTCGCGTGCCCGCTTCAACGAGGCACTGCTGGAGCTGGAAAAGCAAGATCTGCTGGAGGTGGGCTACCGTACGGTGCGGTTGAAAGATATTGAGGGTTTGAGGCGCTACGAGTACTGAGGAGACTTTGGTACTTTTATCATCCGTTGACCAAGGCAGCCCCTGGCGCATTTGTCCGGCAGTCTCGGCTTGGATGACGGCCCAACAGACAGAGAATGGGAACGCGGCCATGGGGCTCAAGCCTCTGCTGCTGCACCGGTGTTCGCAGCAATACCGATGCCCAAAAGAAAAAGCGCCCACTGAAAAACCAGTGAGCGCCTTTTTGGCTTGTATGGTGGAGCTGGCGGGAATTGAACCCGCGTCCGTCAGCCTTCGTCGAGCAGATCTACATGTTTAGTGTTCTGGTTTGAATCTCGCCTGCAAAGCCGCGCAGACACACGCTGCATTGCAAGCCAGTACCCTTAGATCTTGCCATCTACCAAGGTACCCGGTAGACGGCCAGCTGATGTAAATTCCCTTGCAGCCGGGAGGTATTGCTACCCCCTTGCCCAGCCCATCAACATACTGTTGCAAGGCTCACCGGATTTAAGCGGCGAGTGCGAAACGTTCGTCGTTTGCAGTTAGTTTTTTGAACGGAGATTTACGAGCGTCATTCAAGCTCGACATGCACCACACCGATCCCGAACCCACGTCGAAACCAGGACAGCCCCATGGCATCTATTTTAGGCCAGATTCAGACGTTTCAAGAGCTCGTGTGGAGAATTGATGACATCATCGGCCTCCCAGTGCGCGACCGACTGCCTTTCGCCCAGGTAGCCGTACACAGCGGCAACGGTATGCATGCCGGCAGCCTTGCCCGCGATGATGTCGCGCTCGTCGTCGCCCACATAAACGCAGTCCTGCGGATCCACGCCGATGCGGCGTGCTGCTTCAAAGAGCGGCTCGGGATGGGGCTTGGAATGCGGTGTGGTGTCGCCACTCACGACAGCACCGGCGCTGGCAAACAAGGCCATCTGGCGCGACAGCGGCTCGGTAAAGCGCTTGGACTTGTTGGTCACCACGCCCCAGTGCAACTGGCGCGCCACAATGCTGGCCAGCATGTCGGAAACGCCATCGAACACGGTGGTGTCTTGCGTCATGCGGCGTTCGTAGTTCTGGAAGAACTCCTCGCGCATCGTGGGAAACTCGGCATCCTCGGGCTGCATGCCAAAGGCCACGCGCAGCATACCGCGCGCGCCCGATCCGGCAAACGGCCGGTAGTCGGCCATCGGCAAGGATGGCATACCCCTTGCCACCCGCATCTGGTCTGCAGCGGCACCCAGATCCGGGGCGCTGTCAATCAGGGTTCCGTCCAGGTCGAACAGAATGGCGCGTATCGATCTTTGCATCAGCCGGGTTTTCGGGTTGCGATCATGTAGTTGACGCTGGTGTCTTCATTGAGCCAGTAGCGCTGCGTCAAGGGATTGAACTGCAGGCCCTTGCTGTGCGCATGCACCAGGCCGGCGCTGCGGCAGTAGTGGGCCAGCTCCGAGGGGCGGATGAACTTGGCAAACTCATGCGTGCCCTTGGGCAGCATCTGCAAGATGTATTCCGCACCTACAATCGCCAGCGCAAAGGCCTTGGCATTGCGGTTGATGGTCGAGAAAAACACCCAGCCGCCGGGCTTGACCAGGTCATGGCAGGCCTGGACCACCGATGCGGGGTCGGGCACGTGCTCGAGCATCTCCATGCAGGTGACGGTATCAAAGCTCTCGGGCTGCAGCTGTGCCAGCGTCTCGACGGCGATTTCTTGGTAGGTGATACTGGGGGTTTGCGCCTCCAGCGCATGGAGCTGGGCCACGCGCAGCGCCTTGGTGGCCAGGTCGATGCCGGTCACGGTGGCGCCCTTGCGCGCCATCGAGTCGCTCAAAATGCCGCCGCCGCAGCCCACATCCAGCACCTTCTGGCCATTCAAGGGACTGAAGGTATTGATCCACTCCAATCGCAGTGGATTGATCTGGTGCAAGGGTTTGAAGTCACTGTCCGGATCCCACCAGTGCATGGCGAGCTCGGAAAACTTGGCCAATTCGGCCGGATCGGCATTCACAGTCTGGTTCATGGCCTGATTGTCCACCATCTGCAGGCGCATTCAGGCATAAAAAAAGCCCCACGAATGGGGCTTTTTTGCGCAGGGGCAGAAGAATTACTTCTGGGTGCCCACCACTTCGATTTCCACGCGACGGTTCTTGGCGCGGCCAGCTGCAGTCTTGTTGTCTGCCACTGGTTGCTTTTCGCCCTTGCCTTCGGTGTACACGCGGCTCTTGTCGATGCCCTTGGACACCAGGTAAGCCTTCACAGCTTCAGCGCGACGCACGGACAGCTTTTGGTTGTAAGCATCGGAGCCGATGGAGTCGGTGTGACCCACAGCGATGATCACTTCCAGGTTGATGTTCTTCACCTTGGAAGCCACATCGTCCAGCTTAGCCTTGCCTTCTGGCTTCAGCACCGACTTGTCGAAGTCGAAGAATGCGTCAGCAGCGTAGGTGACCTTTTGGGTCTGGGCAACTGGAGGAGCCACTGGAGCTGGTGCAGGAGCAGCTGGGGTAGCAGCAGGTGCTGGTGCGGGTGCTTCAGCAGCCTTCACCAGGGCACCGTCGCAGCCTTCAGCAGCGGTAGCAGGGGTCCAGTTAGCATCGCGCCAGCACAGTTCGTTGGTACCGTTCTTCCAGACCAACTCACCGCTGCCGTTTTGCCAGTTGTCAACTACTTTGCCGCCATCAGCAGCCTTAATTTGTGCTCCAGCGGCGGTTGCAAGCGCTGCAGAGGCAAACAACATCGCCACTTTGTTCAGTTTCTTCATGGTTCTCCTCTTGGGGAAAAAGCCGCAGCCGCGCTGCGAATCAAGACGTCGTCAGTGACCATCACCAAAAACGTTCTTACTTATTGTGCCATAGGCGTACCGGATCGCCATAGTTATCTGTAGCGCCAACGGTAAGACAAAAGCGCATTGGGCCTAGAATGTTGCCCACATGCAACATCAGCTTGCGCCTAAAATGCCTCTTGTACTTCGCCACCTATGCACGCACTATGACCCAGTTTGCTAAAGAAACATTGCCGATCAGCCTGGAAGAGGAAATGCGCCGCAGCTACCTCGATTACGCGATGAGCGTGATCGTTGGCCGCGCTCTCCCAGATGCCCGTGACGGCATGAAACCGGTGCACCGCCGGGTTCTGTATGCGATGCATGAGCTGAACAACGATTGGAACCGCCCTTATAAGAAGAGCGCGCGTATTGTGGGTGACGTGATTGGTAAGTACCACCCGCACGGTGACAGCGCCGTCTACGACACCATCGTGCGCATGGCCCAGGATTTTTCACTGCGCCATATGCTGGTCGATGGCCAGGGTAACTTCGGCTCGGTGGACGGCGACAGTGCTGCGGCCATGCGGTATACCGAAATCCGCCTGTCCAAGATCGCCCATGAAATGCTGGCCGATATCGACAAGGAAACCGTGGACTTCGGCCCCAACTATGACGGCTCCGAAAGCGAGCCGCTGGTGCTGCCCGCGCGCGTCCCCAATCTGCTGATCAATGGATCGGCCGGTATTGCGGTGGGTATGGCCACCAATATTCCTCCGCACAACTTGAATGAAGTGGTGGATGCCTGCCTGCACCTGCTGCACCACCCCGACGCCTCGGTCGATGACCTGATGGAGATCGTGCCCGCGCCCGACTTCCCCACCGCCGGCATCATCTACGGCATCAATGGCGTCAAGGAAGGCTACCGCACCGGCCGTGGCAAGATCGTGATGCGCGCCAAGGTGCACTTTGAAGATATCGACAAGGGCCAGCGCCAGTCGATCATCGTCGACGAGCTGCCCTACCAGGTCAACAAGAAGACCTTGCAGGAGCGCATGGCCGAGCTGGTGCACGAGAAGAAGATCGAAGGCATCAGCCACATCCAGGACGAGTCGGACAAGTCCGGCATGCGCCTGGTGATCGAGCTCAAGCGCGGCGAAGTGCCCGAGGTGGTGCTCAACAACCTGTACAAGCAGACCCAGCTGCAGGACACCTTTGGCATGAACATGGTGGCGCTGGTCAACGGCCAGCCCAAGCTGTGCAACCTGAAGGACCTGATCAAGGTCTTCCTGGAGCACCGCCGTGAAGTGGTGACGCGCCGCACCGTGTATGAGCTGCGCAAGGCACGCGATCGCGGCCATGTGCTCGAAGGTCTGGCCGTGGCGCTGGCCAATATCGATGACTTCATCGCCATCATCCGCAATGCGCCCACACCCCCGGTGGCCAAGGCCGAGCTGATGACCAAGAGCTGGGACAGCAAGCTGGTGCGCGAGATGCTCACCCGCACGCGTACCGATGGGGGCGTCATCAATGCCGACGACTACCGCCCCGAAGGCCTGGAAGTGGAATTCGGCATGCAGCAGGACGGCCTCTACCGCCTGTCCGAGACGCAGGCGCAGGAAATCCTGCAGATGCGTCTGCAGCGCCTGACCGGTCTGGAGCAGGACAAGATCGTTGCCGAGTACAAGGACATCATGGCGGTCATCGAAGACCTGCTGGACATCCTGGCCAAGCCCGAGCGTGTCTCGACCATCATCGGCGAAGAGCTGGTGGCCCTCAAGACCGAGTTCGGCCAGACCAAGCTGGGCGCACGCCGCAGCCTGGTCGAGTACAGCGCGCAAGACCTGTCCACCGAAGACCTGATCACCCCGACCGACATGGTGGTGACCCTGTCGCACACCGGCTATATCAAGAGCCAGCCGCTGAGCGAGTACCGCTCGCAAAAGCGCGGCGGGCGCGGCAAGCAGGCGACAGCTACCAAGGAAGACGACTGGATCGACCAGCTCTTTATCGCCAACACGCACGACTACTTGCTGTGCTTCTCCAACCGGGGCCGCCTGTACTGGCTCAAGGTCTGGGAAGTGCCTGCCGGCTCGCGCGGCTCGCGTGGCCGCCCCATCGTCAACATGTTCCCGCTGCAGGACGACGAGAAGATCAACGTGGTATTGCCGCTGACCGGTGAATACCGCAGCTTCCCGGCCGACCACTATGTGTTCATGGCCACCCGCATGGGCACCGTCAAGAAGACCTCGCTGGACGAGTTCAGCAACCCGCGCAAGGCCGGCATCATCGCCGTGGGCCTGGACGATGGCGACGTGCTGATTGGCGCGGCGCTGACCGAAGGCCGCCACGATGTGATGCTGTTCAGCGATGGCGGCAAGGCCGTGCGCTTTGATGAAAACGATGTGCGCCCCATGGGCCGCAATGCGCGCGGCGTGCGCGGCATGAACATCGACGACAGCCAGAACCTGATCGCGATGCTGGTGGCCGAGCAGCACCCGTCCGAAGTCGAAGCGCGCAAGGCCAAGGACGCGCTGGACAACCTGCAGATCCGCGACAAGGAATTGCAGGACGCCCAGGCACCAGCGGCTGACATTGACGCGGTGCGCAAGCAGATCGACGAGGCCCGCGCTGCGCTGGAAGCGGCCGACCTGGCCGCCATTGCGGCGCTGGGCGAGCTGCCGCGCGAGACCTTGCACAGCGTGCTGACCGCCACCGAAAACGGCTACGGCAAGCGCACCTCGATCGTCGAGTACACCCGCCACGGCCGTGGCACCAAGGGCATGATCGCGATCCAGCAGTCGGAACGCAACGGCAAGGTCGTGGCCGCCACCCTGGTGAGCCCGGATGACCAGATCATGCTGATCACCGACACCGGCGTGCTGGTGCGCACCCGGGTGGCCGAGATCCGCGAGATGGGCCGCGCCACACAGGGCGTGACCCTGATCAGCCTCGATGCAGGCGCCAAGCTGAGCGGGCTGCAGCGCATTGTCGAGAACGATGCGCAGGCGGACGAGAACGCCGAGGCTGACGGTGCCGATGGCGCCGATAACGCCCAGGGGGCGGACGGCAACGACGCCGCAAGCCCGGCAGACGGCTCCTAAGCCCGCACAGAAAAAGCCATGTTGCGACATGGCTTTTTCCTGCCCTTTATGCTCCTTTTTCCATAGCTATCACCGCTCGCTGTGCGAGCCAACAAGGCCTTCCATGCAACGCCCCTATAACTTCTCGGCCGGTCCGGCCGCCATCCCTGAAGACGTGCTGCAGCAAGCAGCCAGCGAGATGCTGGACTGGCGCGGCAGCGGCATGAGCGTGATGGAGATGAGCCACCGCGGCAAGGAGTTCATCTCGATCTGCGAGAAGGCCGAAGCCGACTTCCGCCAACTGCTGGCCGTACCCGCCAACTTCCACATCCTGTTCATGCAAGGCGGCGGCCTGGCGGAGAACGCCATCGTGCCGCTGAACCTGTCGCAAGGCGGCGCGGTCGATTTCGTCGTGACCGGCAGCTGGAGCCAGAAGTCCACCAAGGAAGCGGCCAAGTTCTGCAACGCCGCAGTTGCCGCCACCGACGAAGCCCAGGGCTTTACCCATATCCCCGATCCTGCCAGTTGGAAGCTGCGTGCCGATGCGCGCTATGTGCACATCTGCAGCAACGAGACCATCAATGGCGTGGAGTTCCAGCAGCTGCCCGACCTGGCCAGCCTGGGCTGCCAGGCGCCGCTGGTGATCGATTTCTCGTCGCATGTGGCATCGCGCAAGGTGGACTGGAGCCGCGTGGGCCTGGCCTTTGGCGGCGCGCAGAAGAACCTGGGCCCCGCCGGCCTGACCCTGGTCGTCGTGCGCGACGACCTGCTCGGCCACGCAATGGCCATGTGCCCCAGCGCCTTCAACTACCGCCTGGTGGCCGACAACCAGTCGATGTACAACACGCCTCCCACCTGGGGCATCTACATTGCCGGCCTGACCTTTGAATGGATCTTGCGCCAGCAAGAAGGTGCGGCAAGCGGCGTTGCCGCGCTGGAAGCGCGCAACAGCGCCAAGGCCGAGCTGCTCTACCAGGCCATCGATGGCTCGCAGCTCTACGAGAACCGCGTGGCGCGCGACTGCCGCTCGCGCATGAATGTGCCCTTCTTCCTCAAGGATGAGTCACGCAACCAGGCATTTCTGGATGGCGCCAAGGCGCGTGGTCTGCTGCAGCTCAAGGGCCACAAGTCGGTCGGCGGCATGCGCGCCAGCATCTACAACGCCATGCCGCTGGCAGGCGTGCAGGCGCTGGTGGACTATATGCAAAGTTTTGAAAAACAGGGCTGATCAGCAACGCCCCGGTTTTGCCCGGGAAACACTCTTACGTTATTCTTACTGGCTGGCAGTCTCCCCGGGAGCTGCCCGCATCGCACACCCAGGCCACCATGAGCACTTCACCCCAAGCGTCCCCCGAACTCGCCGCACTGCGTGTCCAGATTGACAATCTCGACACGCAGCTGCTGACCTTGCTGAACCAGCGCGCCCTGGTTGCCGAACGGGTGGGCGAGCTGAAAAAGCGCGAAGGCACGCCCTTCTTCCGCCCAGACCGGGTCGCCCAGGTCATCCAGAAGATTGAAAACGCCAACCCTGGCCCCTTGAAGGCCGCCCATGTCTCGGCCATCTGGCGCGAGATCATGTCCGCCTGCCTGGCGCTGGAATCGCCCCAGCGCGTAGCCATCCTGGGCCCGGCCGGCACCTTCTGCGAAGAAGCGGCCATCCAGTACTTTGGCGGCGCTGCCGACATCAAGTACTGCAACAGTTTTGAAGAGGTCTTCCATTCCACCGCTGCGGGCAGCGCCCAGTTTGGCGTCGTCGGCGTGGAGAACTCGAACGAAGGCGTGGTCACGCGCTCGCTGGACATGTTCCTGCACACGCCCTGCCATGTGGTGGGCGAGGTGAGCCTGCTGATCCGCCACAACCTGATGCGCACGACCAACTCGCTCGAAGGCATCGAGGTCGTGGCCGCGCATCCCCAGGCGCTGGCGCAGTGCCAGGGCTGGCTGTCCAAGCACCTGCCCCATGCCGAGCGCCGCCCGGTCGAGAGCAATGCCGAAGGCGCGCGCCTGGCGGCCCTGCACCCGAACATGGCCGGCATCGCCGGCGAGCGTGCGGCCCAGCAGTACGGCCTGCACATCATCAGCCATGCCATCCAGGATGACGCCTACAACCGCACGCGCTTTGCGATCATCTGCCTGCCCCACACGCTGGCCACGCCCGAGCCCAGTGGCAAGGACTGCACCAGCCTGGTCGTCTCGGTGCCCAACCGGCCCGGTGCCGTGCATGAGCTGCTGATGCCGCTGAGCAAGCATGGCGTGTCGATGACGCGCTTCGAATCCCGCCCGGCCCGCACCGGCCAGTGGGAATACTATTTCTATATTGACCTGGACGGCCACCCGTCGCAGCCCCATGTGGCCAAGGCCCTGGATGAGCTGCGTGCGCTGTGTGCGTTCTACAAGGTGCTCGGCGCCTACCCTGTCGGGAGTTGAATCGGTGAAAAAGTTTGAACATATGGCGCTGATCGGCTGCGGGCTGATGGGCGGCTCATTTGCCCTTGCAGCCAAACGGGCGGGGCTGGTCAAACGCATTGTCGGCTACAGCAAGTCGCCATCCACCACCAGCCGCGCGCGCCAGATGGGCGTCATCGACGAAGAAGCCAGCTCGGCCCTGCAGGCCGTCTCGGGCGCCGATCTGGTGCTGCTGGCTATCCCCGTCGCCTCGACCGAGTCGACCCTGGCCAACATCAAGCACCTGATCAACCCCGACACCCTGGTGATGGATGTGGGCTCGACCAAGATGGATGTGGTGGCTGCCGCGCGCCGCGCGCTGCGCGACCGCTTTGGCTGCTTTGTGCCGGCCCACCCGATCACCGGCAAGGAAGTCTTTGGTGTGGACCACGCCGACGTCAACCTCTACCGCGATGCCCAGGTGGTGCTCACCCCGACTGAGCTGACCAAGGTCGCCCAGCTGCGCCAGGCCGAGGCCATCTGGAAGGCCATTGGCACCCATGTGACCAGCATGGCGCCCGAGCAGCACGATGCCGCATTGGCCGCCAGCAGCCACGCGCCGCACCTGGTGGCCATGGCCTATATGAACTCGCTGCTGTCGCAAGACGGCGCACACCGCATGCTGTCGCTCGCCGGCCCCGGCTTTCGCGATTTCACCCGCATTGCCGCGGCCGAGCCGCAGATGTGGCGCGATATCTTCCTGGCCAACCGCAGCGAGATCCTCAAGCAGATCCAGTCGCTGCAGCACATGCTGGGCAGCTACGAGGCCGCGTTGCTGAGCGACGACCAGCCCGCGCTCGAGCAGCTGCTGCGCGAGGCCAGCGGCACCCGCGCGCAGTGGAAGCAGGGCAAGCTCTACACGCCAGAGTCGCTGTCCAAGCACAAAACCACCGCTTGATCGGCGCAGTGCCAGCACTGGCCCAGCCGGTGGACCGATAATAGCCAGTGGCGCTACCTGATAACGGGCAGCGCCACCTTCGTTTGCGACCACCGCGCCGCCTGCGCAGCAGGCCTGGCGCAACCACCCCACAGCAGAGCCCCGCCATGTTCTCCACTGCATTTCTCGATATCCCCGCCTTGCAAAGCGCCCATGGTGAAGTGCAGCTGCCCGGCTCCAAGAGCATCTCCAACCGCGTGCTACTGCTGGCCGCGCTGAGCGCGGGCACCACCACCATCCATGACCTGCTCGACTCCGACGACACCCAGGTGATGCTGCGTGCGCTGGAGCAACTGGGCTGCGCCGTGGTGCGCAGCACCGACCCGGCCCACCTCAACAGCTACCACATCACCGGCATTGCCGGCCAGTTGGCGCCCGCGCTGGCCGCCCGCAGCACCGCGCTGTTCCTGGGCAATGCCGGCACGGCCATGCGGCCGCTGACCGCTGCGCTGGCTTTGCTCGGCGGCCAGTTCGAGATGAGCGGTGTGCCGCGCATGCACGAGCGCCCCATCGGTGACCTGGTCGATGCGCTGCGCCAGCTGGGCTGCCAGATCGACTACCTGGGCAACGAGGGCTTTCCGCCGCTGCGCATCCAGCCCGTGACGGTCGCGCAGCTGCAGCTGAACACGCCCATCACCGTGCGCGGCGATGTCTCCAGCCAGTTCCTGACCGCCCTGCTGATGGCCCTGCCCTTGGTCGCCACGCGCCAGGACATCGTCATCGAAGTGGCGGGCGAGCTGATCTCCAAGCCCTATATCCATATCACGCTGGAGCTGCTCAAGCGCTTTGGCATTGCCATCAAGAACGAGCAGTGGCAACGCTTTACCGTGCTGGCCGGCAGCCGCTACCAGTCGCCGCACGAGATCCATGTCGAGGCCGATGCCTCGTCGGCCAGCTACTTCATCGCGCTGGGCGCCATTGCCGCCAGCAAGGGCAGCCGGCCCAATGCGCAAGGCGGCACCTCCAGCGTGGACCGGGTCGTCAAGGTTGTGGGCGTGGGCGCGCAGTCGATCCAGGGCGATATCCGCTTTGTCGATGCCGCACGCGCGATGGGCGCGGCCATCACCAGCGGCCCCAACTGGCTGGAGATCCGCCGGGGCGCCTGGCCGCTGCAGGCCATCGACATGGACTGCAACCACATCCCCGACGCAGCGATGACCCTGGCCGCGATGGCGCTCTACGCCAATGGCACCACCACCTTGCGCAATATCGCCAGCTGGCGCGTCAAGGAAACCGACCGCCTGACCGCGATGGCCATCGAGCTGCGCAAGCTCGGCGCTGTGGTGGTGGAAGGCGCGGACTACCTGACCATCACCCCGCCCGCGAACCGCGAGGCCTGGAGGCCCGCCAGCATCCACACCTATGACGACCACCGCGTAGCGATGTGCTTCTCGCTGGCCGCCTTCAACCCCGCCGGCCTGCCGGTGCGCATTGAAGACCCCAAGTGCGTGGCCAAGACCTTCCCCGGCTACTTCGAGGCCATGTTCTCGGCCGTGCGCGCCGTGCCCGGCTCGATTCCGGTGATCTGCATTGATGGACCCACCGCCTCGGGCAAGGGCACCGTGGCCTCGGCCGTGGCCGAGCAGTTGGGCTACCACCTGCTCGACTCGGGCGCGCTCTACCGCATCACCGGCCTGGCCGCCACCCGCGCCGGCATCCCGATCGATGCCGAGCATGCCAGCCAGATTGCCGCGCTGATTGCGCAGATGGACATCCAGTTCGGCGCGGACCATGGCGTGCGGCTCGATGGCGAGGACATCAGCCTGGCCATCCGCAGCGAAGAAGCGGGCATGAACGCCTCCCTGGTCTCGGCGCTGCCCGCCGTGCGCCAGGCGCTGGTGCAGGCCCAGCATGATTTTCGCCAGCTGCCCGGCCTGGTCGCTGATGGCCGCGACATGGGCACGGTGATTTTCCCGCTCGCCCCTCTGAAGGTCTATCTGACGGCCAGCGCCGCCAAGCGCGCCGAGCGCCGCCATAAACAGTTGATTGAAAAAGGAATACCGGCTACAATAGCCGACCTTCGTGCTGACCTTGAGGCGCGGGACGCGCGCGACATGAACCGCGCCACCGCCCCCTTGCATGCAGCGCAGGATGCATTCTTGCTGGACAACTCCGAGATGAGCGTGGACAACGCGGTCGCTCAGGTGCTGTCCTGGTGGGAAAAGCGACAGCCGTTTGGCAAAGAACAGGCCTGAGGCGCCCAGCGCGCCCCTTCTCCTGCCTTTGGCGGCGGTGTTACCCGCCCCTGCAACCTTCTACTGGTGGATCTAACCGCCATGGGTTGCCGGGTTGTTTAACTTTGAACCCCGTGGTGTCACAACCACACAACCTGCACGGCCAGCCATAAAAACGTCAGCAATAGTGCTGCCGGAAACCTGCCCGTGTCTAAGGAAATACATGTCTGAATCTTTTGCCGCCCTTTTTGAAGAGTCGTTGACACGCACCGAAATGCGTCCTGGCGAAGTGATCACTGCTGAAGTCGTGCGCGTTGAGCACAACTTCGTGGTGGTGAACGCCGGCCTGAAGTCCGAAGCCTATGTGCCAATCGACGAATTCAAGAACGACCAGGGCGAAATCGAAGTCCAAGTGGGTGACTTCGTGTCCGTGGCCATCGGTTCCATCGAAAACGGCTACGGCGACACCATTCTGTCGCGCGACACCGCCAAGCGTCTGGCTTCCTGGCTGGCCCTGGAAAAGGCGCTGGAATCGGGCGAATTCGTGACCGGCACCACCTCCGGCAAGGTCAAGGGCGGCCTGACCGTTCTGGTCAACGGCATCCGTGCCTTCCTGCCAGGCTCGCTGATCGACACCCGTCCGATCAAGGACCTGACCCCTTACGAAAACAAGACCCTGGAATTCAAGGTCATCAAGCTCGACCGCAAGCGCAACAACGTGGTCCTGAGCCGCCGCGCTGTGGTGGAAGCCTCGATGGGCGAAGAGCGCGCCAAGCTGATGGAAACCCTCAAGGAAGGCTCCATCGTTCAAGGCGTGGTCAAGAACATCACCGAATACGGTGCGTTCGTGGACCTGGGCGGTATCGACGGCCTGCTGCACATCACCGACATGGCATGGCGCCGCGTGCGTCACCCATCCGAAGTGGTGACCGCTGGCCAGGAAATCACCGCCAAGATCCTGAAGTTCGACACCGAAAAGAACCGTGTCTCGCTGGGTCTGAAGCAAATGGGCGACGATCCATGGATGGGCGTGTCGCGCCGTTATCCATCGAGCACCCGCCTGTTCGGCAAGGTCACCAACATTGCCGACTACGGCGCGTTCGTGGAACTGGAACCAGGCATCGAAGGTCTGGTGCACGTGTCCGAAATGGACTGGACCAACAAGAACGTTGCTCCTTCCAAGCTCGTGACCCTGGGCGACGAAGTCGAAGTCATGGTTCTGGAAATCGACGAAGACAAGCGTCGTATCTCCCTGGGCATGAAGCAGTGCAAGGCCAACCCATGGCAAGAATTCGCGCAGAACACCAAGCGTGGTGACCGCGTGAAGGGCCCGATCAAGTCGATCACCGACTTCGGCGTGTTCGTGGGCCTGGCCTCGGGCATCGACGGTCTGGTTCACCTGTCTGACCTGTCGTGGAACGAAACCGGCGAAGCCGCGGTTCGTAACTACAAGAAGGGCCAGGAAGTGGAAGCCATCGTGCTGGCCGTGGACGTGGACCGTGAGCGTATCTCGTTGGGCATCAAGCAGCTCGACAGCGATGCATTCACCACGTTCGCTACCGTGAACGACAAGGGCCAGATCGTGACCGGCAAGGTCAAGTCTGTGGATGCCAAGGGCGCTGAAATCGACCTGGGCGACGACATCGTCGGCTACCTGCGTGCTTCCGAAATCTCGGTGGACCGCGTGGAAGACGCACGTTCGGTGCTCAAGGAAGGTGATGAAGTTACCGCCGTGGTGACCAATGTGGATCGCAAGAGCCGCAGCATCTCCCTGTCTATCAAGCAGAAGGACCACGCTGAACAGCAAGAAACCATGGCTTCGCTGTCGCAGCAATCGTCCAAGGAAAATGCTGGTACCACCAGCCTGGGCGCACTGTTGCGCGCCAAGCTGGACGCCGACAAGTAATTGACGGCTCCGCTACCGACCCATGCCTTGCCCGTCTTGGTATAGTCGGTAGCTTGCAGACAAGGTGGGCGCCCAGTGCGCCCACCAACGCTTTGACTATTTGATTCACGAAGATTCCACATTCGTATGACCCGATCCGATCTGATTGAAGAGCTTGCCGCTCGATTCCACCAGCTGACGCAGCGGGATGCGGAGCAGGCCGTCAAAACGATTCTGGAGGCCATCGAAGACTCGCTGGTACGCGGACAACGCATCGAGATCCGTGGCTTTGGCAGCTTCACCATCACCCACCGCCAACCCCGCCTGGGCCGCAACCCACGCAGCGGCGAAGCCGTGCAGGTGCCCGCCAAGCGCGTCACCCACTTCAAGCCAGGCAAGGCCTTGCGCGAATCGGTGGACGACCCCAGCAACATCCTGACCTCGACCGCCAGCCCCAAGAACAACGACGAATAAAGCGCCGGCTGAACCACCCGGATGGCCCATCTGCCGCTGGCAGTTGGCAGCCAGCCCAACGAACGCTCCCTGTGGGGCGTTTTTTTATGCCCTGCCATGGCCCACGTTCCCCACGTTGCCCGCTGTCGCAGAGGTAGCTGTGCGGCACACTGCGGATCTGCACCAGCGCTATGCTGAGCGATTCACCCCGTCGCACCATGCCGCAACACCCCCTACCCGGCCCCCTGGACCAAGACCTGCTTCAAAATCTGAACCAGGATCTGGCCCCAACCCTGGCCCAGCACCCCAACCGGCGCCAATGGCTGCAAGGTCTGGGCGCCCTGGGCCTGGCCGCCCAGTTGCCAGCCATCGCGCAGGCAGGCAGCGATTCGCCTCTGGCCATGGCCCCCTGGCCGGTCTCGGAGCAGCTGTTTGGCCTGGGCGTTGCCAGTGGCGAGCCCGATGCCAGCAGCGTGGTGCTGTGGACGCGGCTGCTGCCCAGCGCCAGCACGCCCTTGCTGCGCCCCGTGGAAGTGCACTGGGAGCTGGCCCAGGATGCGCAGTTCCACCAGATCCTGCGCCAGGGCGAGGCCATGGCCAGCCCAGAGGGCGGCCACAGCGTGCATGTGCTGGCCCAGGGCCTGGAGGCCGACCGCTGGTACTACTACCGCTTTCACTGCCAGGGCCAGACCAGTGCCATAGGCCGCACCCGCACCGCGCCGGCCGCCGGTGCGGCGGTGGCCCGGCTGCGCCTGGTCTATGCCTCCTGCCAGCGCTGGGAGCATGGCTACTACGCCGCATGGCGCCATGCACGCGAGGACGATCCTGACCTGGTGGTCTTTCTGGGCGACTACATCTACGAGTACGCCACGCCCGCATCCGCTGCCAAGCAACAGCGCAGCCAGCTCGCGCGCCTGCATCCGCTGGCCCACGCGGTCACCCTACAGGACTACCGCGACCGCTATGCGCTGCACAAGAGCGACCCGGACCTGCAGGCCATGCATGCGCACTGCCCCTGGCTGGTGACCTGGGACGACCATGAGGTTGAAGACAACTATGTCGGCGACGATGGCGTGGGCCAGGTCCAGGCCTTTGTCGCCAAGCGCATGGCCGCCTACCAGGCGTTTTACGAGAACATGCCGCTGCGCGCCTCAGTCGCCTGCAAACAGGGTGGCCTGGCCCTGCCCCCGATCCACACGCCGCTCTACCGCCAACAAAGCTGGGGCGCCTTGGCCGCGATGTGGGTGCTGGATGCACGCCAGTACCGCGATGCCCAGGCCTGCCGCGCAGTCACCGAAAAAAGCCCGGCCTCCGTCAAGGGGGCAGAATGCCCCGACCTGGCGCGCAACAGCCGCAGCTTTCTGGGCTGGAGCCAGGAGCGCTGGCTGGCAGCGCAGCTGGCTGGCAACAGCGCGGCTATGCCCGGGAGCCGGCGCTGGAGCATCATCTGCCAGCAAACCCTGTTTGCGCCTCGCCACTTTCCCAACGGCCGCACCAGCGCCGATACCTGGGATGGCTACCCCGCCGCCCGCCAGCGGCTGCTGCGCGCTATGGAGCAAGCGCAGCTGCGCAACACCGTGCTGCTGGGCGGCGACATCCACCAGAACTATGTCTGCCGCATCCAGGCTCCGGAGAGCGCTACTCCAGAACGCGTGCTGGCCAGCGAATTCTGTGGCACCTCGATCAGCTCGCACTCCGGCACCACCCAGGCCCGGGTCGATGCCATCGTGGCCCGCAACCCCCATGTGCTGCTCGCCCGCTGCGATGAGCGCGGCTATGGGCTGTGCGACATCACCCCCAAGCTTTGGACCACCCAGCTGCGCGTGGTCAACCAGCCGCAGTATGCGGACAGTGCCGCCCACACCTTGGCCCGCTTTGTGGTGGAGGACCAGGTGGCGGGGCCGCAATGGGCTTGATCCTGGCTGCGATCTCTTAATCCGAGCGCCCAACATTCTGCAACGCCCTTGCGGCACTGTCCGCTACGCCTGTCGCGGCAAAGCGGTTAGCATGCCAGACATTGCCGCCACAACAAGGAGATCGCCATGCCACGACTGTCCCCGGGGTCCCGCACCCGCCGCCCGCATCTGCCGCCTTCCCGCGCCACGGCCAGCCGCTGGTCGCTGTCTCTGGCAGCAGTCGCTACGGCGGCCTTGCTGGCCGCCTGCAGCAGCCAGCCCAAGCTGCAGTACCAGCCCCCCGCTGCGTCTGACCAGCCCGAAGGCAGCTCCGGCTGGACCGACAAACCCGGCTGGGCCACCGAGCAATACGCGGTAGCCGCTGCCAACCCTTTGGCCACCGATGCCGGCTACCAGGTGCTGCAAGCGGGCGGCTCGGCCATCGATGCGGCCATTGCCGTGCAACTGGTGCTGGGCCTGGTCGAGCCGCAATCGAGCGGCATCGGTGGTGGCGCCTTTTTGCTGCATGCCCAAGGCAGCCAGGTCGAGGCCTATGACGGCCGCGAGGTGGCGCCGATGGCCGCTGACGAGAACCTGTTCATGCGTGACGGCAAGCCCATGGCCTTTCATGATGCGGTGGTGGGCGGCCGCTCGGTGGGCGTGCCCGGCGCCATCCGCATGCTGGAGATGGCGCACAAGGAGCACGGCAAACTGCCCTGGGCCAGCTTGTTCGAGCCGGCCATCCGCCTGGCCACCGATGGCTTCAAGGTCAGTGCGCGTCTGAACGCGCTCACTGCCCAGGAGAAATTCCTGGGCCAGGATCCGGTCGCCAGCGGCTACTTTCTCGATGCCCATGGCAAGCCCTGGCCCGTGGGCCATCTGCTGAAGAACCCCGAATACGCCGCCGTGTTGCAGGGCATCGCCCAGCACGGCTCCAAGGCCCTGCTCGAAGGCCCTGTGGCCGAGGCCATCGTGCGCAAGGTGCAAGGCCATGCCAGCAACCCCGGCAAGCTCAGCCTGGCTGATCTGGCCGCCTACCAGCCGCTCAAGCGCCAGGCGCTGTGCAGCGATTATTCGCCCAGCGCTGCGGGTGCCCCTGCCAGCCAACCGGCTTCCACCCGCAGCTACCGCCTGTGCGGCTTTCCACCGCCCAGCTCGGGCGGCATTGCGGTGGCGCAAATCCTGGGCATCCTGGCCAACACCCCGGCGGGGCAAATGGGTCTGGGTGCCGACGGCCTGCCCAGCGCCGACTGGCTGCACCTCTATGCCGAGGCCTCGCGCCTGGCCTTTGCCGACCGCAACCAGTATGTGGCCGACCCGGCCTTTGTCGGCGCGCCGGCAGGGGATTGGTCGAGCATGCTTAGGCCCGATTACCTGGCCCAGCGCGCCCGCCTGATTGGCGCGCGCAGCCTGCAGCAAGCCCAACCCGGGCGGCCAGGCAGCGTGCAGATGGCTTACGCCAGCCAGCCCTACCAGCAGGAATACGGCACCAGCCATATCAGCATCGTGGACCGCTACGGCAATGCGATTGCGATGACCACAACGATCGAAGACCAGTTTGGCTCGCGCCAGATGGTCAACACCGGTCGCGGCCTGGCTGGCGGCTTTTTGCTGAACAACGAGCTGACCGATTTCAGCCTCGCGCCGCGTGATGCACAGGGCCAGCCCATCGCCAACCGGGTCGAGCCCGGCAAGCGCCCGCGCTCGTCGATGGCGCCCACCCTGGTGTTCGACAAGGCCACCGACCGCCTGGTGATCAGCGCCGGCAGCCCCGGCGGCGCCTGGATCATCCACTACACCACCAAGACCTTGTACGGCATGCTCAACTGGGGCCTGATGCCGCAGCAGGCCATCAACCTGCCCAATTTTGGCAGCCTCAACGGCCCCACCGTGCTGGAAGAAAAGCGCTTCCCCGCCGCCACCGTGCAGGCCTTGCAGGCCCGTGGCGCCGAGGTGAAAGAGCAAAACCTGACCAGCGGCCTGCAGGCGATCTCGCGCGGCGAGGCGCATGGAAAATCCTGGTGGTTTGGCGGTGCCGATCCGCGCCGCGAAGGCATTGTCATGGGCCAGTAAGCGCCCCCGCTGCTTGCCAACCCACGGGCCGCTTGCGGCCCGTTTTTATGCCTGCCTGCCATGTACAGGCTGTCCGCAGCCAACCCTAAAAAGCCTGCTACACCTGGTCACATAGCGCCTGGGCACCGCATTGCTGATTTTGCAGCCCGCCCTCTACAATGCGGGCTCCACGCAAGGCGCGGCACCCAAGCACACCACAAGCTGCGTCCATCCGGTTTCAAACCACAGAGGGGAAAACACATGAAAAAACTAGGCATCGGCATTGCCGCAGCCGTGGCCGTGCTGGCCGCAGGCGGCGCCACCACAGGCTACCTGGTAGGCAACAACATCGAGCAAGGTTTTGCGACCGCCGCCAAGGAGTGGAGCAAGCCGCCGCTGCTGGTGCAGGTGCAGGACTACCAGAAGGGCATTTTCTCGTCGACCGCGCAAACGCTGTGGACGGTGGACACCGGTGAAGAAAAGCTGCAGTTCACCGCCCAGCACGCCATCAGCCACGGCCCGCTGCCGATTGCGCACCTGGCAGAAATCGTCTCCACCTTTGCGATCAACCCCGATGCACCGCCCGAGTGGGTGGTGGCCTTCAAGGACAAGGCGCCTCTGGTCTGGAAGAGCAAGGTGGGCTGGTCCAAGAGCACCCAGAACGAGGTGACATCGCCGGCGTTCAATGGCGAATTTGGCGCGGACAAGCTCGCCTTTGGCGGCTTCAAGTCGGACTTCGAGATGTCTTCCGATTTCAGCCGCATCAAGGGCGATGCATCGATGCCCAGCCTGCTGGTGCAAAGCAAGCCCGGTGAAGAAGACGACGGCCAGGCCTCCGAGATGCTGATGAGTGGCAACACCATGCGCTTTGACATGCACCAGCCCACGGGCCAGGAGTTCATGGTGGGCAGCATCGAGTGGGCGCTTGCCAGCCTCAAGGTCAGCCCCAAAAACGGTGACAGCCCCGCTGAGCTCGCCGACCTGAAAATGGTGGCCGACACCCAGTTGCAAGGCGAAGTGGTCAACACCACGATCAACGCGTCGATCAAATCCTTTGTGCAAAAGGACCACAAGATCGACGACATGGTGATGGACCTGGGCCTGCACAACCTCGATGCCGGCTGGCTGAACCAGTTCACCAAGGAGTCGCAGAAGATCCAGGGCGATCCGCAGGCCATGCAGATGCTGCTGATGCAGGGCATGCAGCAGCTGCTGGCACGCAAGCCCGAGCTGGAAGTCAAGCGCATCAGCTGGCGCACCGCCGAAGGCACGGCCGAGGTGGCAGCATCGCTGGCCTACCAGGGTGATGCCGGCAAGCCGCTCAATCCCATGACCGACTTCAAGGCGCTGCTGCGCCTGGACATGCCCAAGCCCGTGCTGCAGTCGCTCTACGCCAGCAAGGTGCGCGAAGCCTATCTGCTGGAGAACGAAGGCGCGGACGACATCGATGCCAAGCAGATCGACAGCGCCGTGCAGCAGGATGTGGATGCGCGCCTGGCGGGCCTCGTGCAAGCGGGCCTGTTGGTGGACAACAAGGACCGTGTGGCCAGCGAGCTGCAATGGACTGACGGCAAGCTGCAAGCCAATGGCAAGCCGCTGGACCAGAACGGCATGATGGGTCTGCTGTCCGCGATGCCCTAAGTTGCAAGAGCCTGCGTGGCCAGTCTACGGGCCACGGACAAAAAACAAGCCCGTCATCTTCACGATGGCGGGCTTTTCTGTTGCGGCTTGAGCGACCTGGTGACCAGGCCACAGCGCCGTATTACTCGACGAATTCTTCGTCGCCGGTCAGGCTTTGCTGGCGCAGTTCATCGTCCTGGCGCAGGTAGGACTTGATCAGGTCAAAGAAGCTGTCGTAGAAGGTGGCCGAGCTCACCGTCTCGCTGCCTACCTTGACCATGGAATCATTGCCGGCAGAAAACGGCAGCGACAGTGAACCCAGCGCGCCCACACCAACACTGGCCGAGTTGCTGCTCTTCTTGAGGTTGTAGGTGTCCTTGAGTGCAGAGACAAAGCCCAGGGTCACCTTGCCGTCCTTGCTGTCGGCAGCGCAGACGACGCGGATGGTGATGATCTGGTGGTTGTCCGTCGCTGGCTGGAAGCTCTTTTGGCCTTCGACCTCTTTGCCCTTGGAGACGTTGATCAGATAGCCCTGGCTCAGCAGCGCGCGGCGTGCAGCCTCGCAAGCGCGCTCCGGCGGCGCATCAAACAGGCGTGAATAGGTGGCAGACGATCCAAAGGTCTCATGGGCCACCACGTTGTAGCGGTGGCTGTCGGCCTCGCGGTCCAGGCTGCCGCAACCCGATACAGACAGCGCCAAGGCTGCCACCAAGGACCAACCCGCCCATGAGCGATGCGGTGTGCAGCGGGTGGATGCAGCCAGTAAAAATAGATCTGAATGCTTGCCCAACATGAACGAAACGAACTCCCGAAACAACATGATGACCTGGATGACAGAAATGCAGGCCCAGCCGCACCACTGTAATGGATATGGCCGGCGCAGCATGTCAGCCAACGCCTGTATAGCACGCCCGGCGCGTGGGGCAAAGAGGCATGCTACCAGCCGCATTCCCCAGCACCAGCAGCGCTGCACTGGTTTACCAAATTTTGCATATTATGCGCGGCATTTACCCAGGATGGAAAAGCACAACGCGCTATGCTTTTAAAAGCACATTCAACCTCCCTGCCCAACCCCCATGTCCATGCCAGACCCTGCCCGCCCAACCGACTCCCCAGGCCTGCAGCGCCGCCTTTTGCTGCAAGCTGGCAGCGGCCTTTTGCTGCTGCCCTGGCTGCACAGCGCGCAGGCGGCGGCCACCGATGGCTGGCCTGCTGACGCGCGCGTCCCCGGTGGCGTAGCGCGCCTGTCGCTGGGTCCGGCGGCCGAGCGGCCCCAGGCCTTTGCAGGCGATATCCCGCTGCTGGTGCTGGGCGACGCCATCGAATGGACAGCGCTGGTCGGCATACCGCTGTCGGCCCCCACCGGCGCCGCAGAGATCCGGCTGCAAACGGCCAGTGGCCCACGCAGCATCCCCTACACGGTGCGCGACAAGAAATACAGCGAGCAGCGCCTCAAGGTCGCCCCCAAGACGGTCGATCTGTCTGCCGCCGACAATGCCCGCTATGAACGCGAACGTGACCACCAACAAACGGTGATGGCCACTTTCAGCACACCACTGCCCGCTCAGATGCAGCTGCCCGTGCCGGTGCCCGGCCGGCGCTCAAGCTCCTTCGGGCTGCGCCGCGTCTTCAATGGCCAGTCACGCAATCCGCACAGCGGCATGGACATCGCCGCGCCCACCGGCACGCCCGTCAAAGCACCGGTCGATGGCAAGATCATCGATGTGGGTGACTACTTCTTCAACGGCCACACCATCTGGATGGACCATGGTGGCGGCTTTCTGACGATGTACTGCCACTTGAGCGCGACCCAGGTGACGGTGGGCCAGAGCGTGCGCGCTGGCGAAGTGATCGGCAAGGTCGGCGCCACCGGACGGGTCACGGGCCCGCATCTGCATTGGGGCGTGATGCTCAACCGCAGCATGGTTGACCCTGCCCTCTTCCTCAGCGCCTGATAGCGCGCCAGTGGTTATCCCAGATATCTGTGGGTCAGCATGTGGACAAGGCTCTGGACAAGATGGCAAGCCTTTGACTTGCTTCAATAATTTTCATGCGCCTAAGTTTTAGGCAAACGCTGCTGCGGCAGCGCCCATGGAGCGGGCTGCCAAGCGCCAAGCTTGGCCTACACCAGCGCCGGCCGGCAGCCCCTAGGATAGCAAGCTAAGTTTTCTTTCACCCACCGCAGCGCGCGCCTGTGCGCTGCCTCGAACAAGGAAAAAATTCATATGCAACGTTGGAAACTGATGAGCCTCAGCGCAGCCGCTGCGATGGCCCTGGCCGCCTGCAGCAGCACCCCATCGTCCACCCCTGCGGCACCTGCCACAGGCAGCACCGCACCCGCCATGAACGTATCTGCCACCGACAAGACCTTGCAGGCCTACCACTGGGATCTGGAACGCGCCGAAGACCAGTCCGGCCGACCGCTGCCCGCCTTCACCGCCCTGGCCCCCAAGAAGGTGCTGCGCCTGGGCTTCAGCGGCGATGCCAAGACGGCACACCGCGTGAGCATCGGCAACCTCTGCAATGTGATGGGCGCGGGCTACCAGCTCGATGGCGACAAGATCAGCATCAGCAACCCGATTGGCACGATGATGGCGTGTGAGCCCCCACTGATGCAGCTCGAGCAGGCGGTGAGCGCACAGATCACGCGCGCCGAGAGCCTGCGCATCACGCAGGACAGCAACGCCCCGCGCCTGACCTTGCAGTTCAACGATGGCAGCCGCTGGCTGCTGAAGTCGGTGCCCACCAACGCCACCAAGTACGGCAGCGCTGGGGAGACCATGTTCTATGAAGTGGCCCCCCAGACCAAGCCTTGCAGCCACGGCGTGGCCAAGGGCGTGCAATGCCTGCAGGTGCGTGAGCTGCGCTATGACAGCAATGGCCGCAAGACCGTGGCCGGCGACTGGCAGCATTTCTACGGCAATATCGAAGGCTACCAGCACGAGCCCGGCTACAGCAATGTGCTGCGCGTGAAGCGCTACACCGTTGCCAATCCGCCAGCCGATGCCTCACGCTACGCCTATGTGCTGGATTTGACGGTCGAGACCGCCAAGGCCCCTTGACGGTGCAGGCGGGTGCTGCTGACAGCGCCCGCTTACTCCGCTGAGATGGAGGTCTGGCAACTCGCAGCTATTGCAAGTTAGAGGCCTCAAGCTCAATCCAAACCAGCAACCCCCAGTCGCCCCACAGCGGTGACTGGGGGTTTGGTTTTTGCAGCCCACATTGGCGCAATGCACGCATCGCAGCGCCGTTGCGCCCATGCCCCGCTTTTGGGCATGCCCTGCTTGCCGCATGGATAAGCCCAACTCTTATATAAGAGTTGAGCAGACATGGCAGAATGGCGCCACAAACACCTACAACCATCCAGCGGTTGCAGCAGCTGCACCAGCGCAGGCTGCGCCCCACCCCATGCCAGCGACCACCCACTCCGCCCCTCCGCCGCTGCTGCGCGACCAGCAAAGCGGCTTTCTCGTTTTTCTGATCGCGCGCGTCTTTGCCGTGGGTGCCACCCAGATCCAGGCCGTGGTCGTCGCCTGGCAGGTCTATGACCTGACGCGCAACCCCATGGCGCTGGCCTTTGTGGGCCTGGCCCAGTTCATCCCGATGCTGCTGCTGCTGCTGCCTGCGGGCGAGCTGATCGACCGGCTGCCACGCAAGAAGGTGCTGGCCACCAGCTGGGCGCTGGGCAGTGTCTGCAGCGCGCTGCTGCTGTGGCTCTCGGGCCATGGCCATGCCGGGGTCGCAGGCATCTATGCGGTGCTGGTGCTGTATGGCGCCACGCGCGCCTTCTCGGGCCCATCGCTGCAAAGCCTGCTGCCGCAGCTGGTGCCGATGGCGCTGCTGCCCAAGGCCATTGCCACCAACAGCGTGGTGATGCGCTGCTCGGCCATTGGCGCGCCAATGCTGGGCGGCTTTTTGTACGCCGCTGGCGGGGCTGTGTGGACCTATGCCGTCTGCATGCTGGCCTTTGCGATTGGCACCGCGCTGCTGCTGCGGGTGAAGGTGCTGTATGCAGCGCCCAAGGCCGCTGCCGAGCCGGGCGCCGCGCGCGACACGATCTGGCAGCGCTTTGGCGCCGGCATCCGCTTTATCTTTGGCCGCCCCATGGTGCTGGGCACCATCTCGCTCGATCTGTTTGCCGTGCTGCTGGGCGGCGTGGTGGCGCTGCTGCCCATCTATGCCCATGAGGTGCTGCACACCGGGCCCGAAGGCCTGGGCCTGCTGCGCAGCGCCATGGCGATGGGCGAAGTCTGCGCCGGCCTCTACCTCAGCAGCCGCCCCTTTGGCACCCAGGTGGGCCGGCGCATGATGCTGGCCGTGGCCGTGTTTGGCATCGCCAACCTGGTGTTCTCGCTGTCGCACTGGTTGTGGCTGTCCTGCCTGGCGCTGGCCGTCGCCGGCGCGGCCGACATGGTCAGCGTCTATGTGCGCGGCTCGCTGCTGCAATTTGCCACGCCCGACAACATGCGCGGCCGCGTCAATGCCGTCAACATGCTGTTCATCGGCTCGTCCAATGAGCTGGGCGAGTTCCGCGCCGGCAGCAGCGCCGCCTTGCTGGGCGCCGTGCCCGCTGCGGTGGCGGGCGGCCTGTGCTCGCTCCTGGTGGTGGGGCTGTGGACGCGGCTCTTCCCCAGCCTGTGGAAGGTGAACCGCTTCGAAGATGCGCAGCACCAGTCTGCGGGCCGCTAAGACCAAACCTCAACGCCCACTCAGAGCGCATCGACTGGCAGCTTGAGAAAGCGCCGGCCCTGTGCATCGGCATCGGGCAGGCGCCCGGCGCGGATATTGACCTGCACCGAGGGCAGCATCAGCTGCGGCATCGCCAGCGTTGCATCGCGCGCCTCGCGCATCACAACAAAAGCGGCCTCGTCCACCCCCTCGTGCACATGGATATTGTGCGCACGCTGCTCGGCCACCGTGCTGCACCAGGCTGCAGCGCGGCCGGCTGGCGGGTAATCGTGACAGACATAGAGCAGCGTCTCTGGCGGGTGCGCCAGCAGCCGGCCAATGGAGCGGTAGAGCGCATGGGCATCGCCGCCAGGGAAATCACAGCGCGCTGTGCCCACATCGGGCATGAACAAGGTGTCTCCGACAAAAATGGCGGCCACCGTGCCTGCCGCAGCACCGCCCTCTTCCACCGCATAGGCCAGGTCCGCCGGCGTGTGGCCGGGCACACCCAGCGCGCGGATGCGGGTGGCCCCCAGCGCCAGCACATCGCCATCGCGCAGCAGGCAGTCAAAGTCCGCGCCCTGCGGCGCAATGCAGCCCTCCATACCGTAGATACCGCCAAAGACTTTTTGTACCTGGGTGATCTGCTGGCCAATCACCACCGGCGCAGCAATACGCGCCGCGCCAGCGGGCATCTGCGTGCGCAGCCACTGGGCGGCAGACAGGTGGTCTGCATGGGCATGGGTCTCCAGCACCCAGCACAGCGTCAGCTGCTCGGCATCCAGGTAATCAGCGATGCGCTGGGCTGATGCGGTACTGGTGCGGCCGCTCTTGGCATCAAAGTCCCAGACCGGGTCGATGACGGCCGCCTCGCGGCTGGCCACATCGTGCAGCACATAGCTAACGGTGCCGGTCACCTCGTCAAAAAATGCCTGAACGCCAAAAGAAGGGGCAGAGCGCATGGTCAAAACACATTCACACAAAACAATATATCTTTCAATATAATAAAAATCCTCCTTTTCGGCAATCCTGCTGCGTCCAAGCCTTCTTTCCATGTCTGCAAAAACCAAGGCCTCCCCTTCGCCCGAAGCCATGCGCGAGGCAGCGCACCATGCCGTCTCTGCCCTCAAGCTGCTGGGCAATGAGGACCGCTTGCTGCTGCTCTGCCTCCTGAGCCAAGGCGAATGCTGCGTCAGCGATATGGAGGCGCAGCTGGGCATTGCACAGCCCACCTTGTCGCAGCAGCTCGCCGTGTTGCGGCGCGAAAACGCGGTCAGCACCCGGCGCGAGGGCAAGAACATCTTCTACCAGGTGGCCGATGCGCGCCTGCTGGCGCTGTTGCAGACGCTCTACGCCCAGTACTGCCCGGCAGCCTGAAACCCCACCGCCTCGCTCACGCCAAGAAAGCCACCCATGTCGCTCGATCCGTCTGCCTTTACGCCCCTGGCCGCCCTCGCAGGCGGTGCCTTGATTGGTCTGGCTGCCGTGCTGCTGGTACTGTTCAATGGCCGCATTGCGGGCATCAGCGGCATCGTGGCGGCGCTGCTGCCGCCGCGCCCACAACCCGGCGCCTGGCGGCTGGCCTTTGTGGCTGGCTTGCTGGCGGCCCCTTGGCTCTACCAGCTTTTTGCGCCCTTGCCAGCGACCAGCAGCCCTGCAGCCTGGCCGCTGTTGGTGCTGGCCGGCCTGCTCGTGGGCATAGGCACGCGCTTGGGCTCGGGCTGCACCAGTGGGCATGGTGTCTGCGGGCTCTCGCGCCTGTCGCTGCGCTCCCTGGTGGCCACTCTATGCTTTATGGCCAGCGGTTTTGCGACCGTGTTTGTGTTGCGCCACGTGTTGTAAGGAGAGAACGATGGCTATCCTGATCGCAGCCCTCGCTGGCCTGGTCTTTGGCCTGGGTCTGCTGGTGTCCGGCATGGCCGATCCGCAAAAGGTGCTGGCTTTTCTCGATCTGGCCGGTGCCTGGGACCCGTCGTTGGCCCTGGTGATGGGCGGCGCGATAGCGCTGGGTCTGCCCGGTTTTGCACTGGCCCGCCGGCGCAGCCGCAGCCTGCTGGGCGAGCCCATGCAGCTGCCTGCACGCCAGGCGGTCGATGCACCGCTGCTGATCGGCTCGGCGCTGTTTGGCATCGGCTGGGGCCTGGCCGGCTACTGCCCCGGCCCTGCGCTGGTGGGTACGGCAGCGGGCTTGGGTTCCGCAGCGATCTTCAGCGCGGCGATGCTGGCGGGCATGCTGTTGTTTGGACTGTGGTCCAAGAGGTCTTGAGGCGCGGTCACTATAAAATCCATAGCTGGTCACCCCAGCACCATCGCTCCACCAGCTCGCCCACCCATGTCTTTCGCCATCGACCCTGCTGTTGCGCATGCCCATGCGCAGGACTGCCCCCTGCCCCTGTTGTGGCGCGACGAGCACCTGGTGGCGATCTACAAGCCCGCCGGCTGGCTGGTGCACCGCACGGGCCTGGATGCGGGCGAGACCCGCTTTATCGTGCAGACCTTGCGCGACCAGATCGGCCAGCATGTGTTTCCGCTGCACCGGCTCGACAAAGGCACCTGCGGCGTGCTGCTGCTGGCGCTGCATGCCGAGGCCGCCAGCCGCACGCGCATGCAATTTGAAAACCACCAGCTGCACAAACGCTACCTGGCCCTGGTGCGCGGCTGGGCACCGCTGCAAGCGGATGTTGACCACGCGCTGCGCCCCGACGATGCCCCGCAAGACGCGCCCGCCCAGCCGGCCCAAACCCGCTTTGCGCGCCTGGCGACGCTGGAGCACGCCGAGGCCTACGACAACCGCTTTGCCGGCACGCGCCTGTCCTTGGTGCAGGCCGAGCCCCACACCGGGCGCCGCCACCAGATCCGCCGCCACCTCAAGCACATCGCCCACCCCATCATTGGCGATGCCACGCATGGCAAGGGCCCACTGAACCGCTGGTGGGCCGAGCGCCTGGGCCTGCAGCGGCTGTGGCTGCATGCCTGGTCGCTGTCGCTGCAGCACCCCTATACGCAGGCCCCCTTGCATATTGAAAGTGGGCTGCAGTTCCCGTACTCAGAACCCGCAGCGGGCATGTCCGAGCCGCAATCGCACCCCAGCCTGCAGCAATGGCAGGCGCTGCTGCGCAACCCGGCCTGGTCGCGGCAAGCCTAGCAGCTGCGCCAAGACCAAGGGTGCACATTGTTTTTCGGATGCGCGCACACTCGCCCCGTGAAAAATAAACAAACAACATCTTCTCCCGCCGCACCCTCCTCGGCAGCGCCTGCTGCAACGCTCAGCCCTGCCGTCTTGCTGCTGATGGCCACGGCCTGCGGCCTCTGCGCCGGCGCCAACTACTTCAACCAACCGCTGCTCAACTCCATCGCCCATGCGCTGCAGGTGAGCGAGAGCACGGCCGGCATCCTGGTGACCTGCGCACAGGTGTCGTATGCGATTGGCCTGCTGTTTCTGGTGCCGCTGGGCGATATGCTCGAGCGCCGCAAGCTGACCGTGGGCCTGATGCTGCTCGCTGCGATTGGCCTGCTGGTCAGCGGCTTTGCCGGCCTGATGCCCTCGCCGTTCACGGCCCTGGTGCTGGGCACCTTGGTGACGGGTCTGTTCTCGGTCGCGGCCCAGGTGCTGGTGCCGATGGCCGCCAGCCTGGCCCCGCGTGAGTCGAGCGGTCGCGCCGTCGGCCTGGTGATGAGCGGCCTGCTCACCGGTATTTTGCTCTCGCGCACCGTCGCCGGACTCCTGTCGGCCGTGGGCGGCTGGAGCCTGGTCTACAAGGCGGGCGGTATCGCGATGGTGCTGGTGGCGCTGGCGCTCTACCGGGTGCTGCCAAAAGTAGCGCACAGCGGCGCACGCCTGCCCTATGGCCAAGTGCTGGGCAGCATGGCCACCTTGATTCACACGCAGCCCCGCCTGCGCACCCGCACCTTGCTGGGGGGCCTCGCCTTTGCATCGGTCAGCGTGCTGTTCTCGACGATGGCCCTGATGCTCGGCGGCCCCGAGCACGGGCTGAGTGACTCATCGATCGGCCTCATTGGCCTGTCGGGTGTGGCCGGTGCCTTGATGGCCAACGCCGCAGGCCGCCTGGTCGACAAGGGCCTGGAGCGCCCGACCACCGCCTTCTCGGTGCTGCTGCTGGTCGTCAACTGGGCGCTGCTGTGGTACAGCCAGCATTCGGTGTTCCTGTTCATCGTCGGCATGCTGGTGATCGAGCTGGCGCTGCAAGGCACCCACATCTGCAACCAGAACGTCATCTACCGCCTGGCACCCGAGGCGCGCTCGCGCATCAATGCCTGCTATATGACGGGCTACTTTATCGGCGCATCGGCTGGCTCGGCCATCGGTGCATGGGCCTGGCACCACGGCGGCTGGACGGGTGCCTGCATCGCCGGCACGGTGCTGGCACTGCTCAATGTCGCGGCCTTGCTGGCGGACCGCAGGCTGTCGCAGCCGGGCGCCGTGGCCTCTGGCACCCGCGCGGCATAAAGGGGCGGCCCGGAGCTTCCCGCCCAGAGCTTCCCGCTCAGAGCTTCCCGCCCGGAGCTTCCCGCCCAGAGCTTCCCACCAGGCACTGTCGCGCAGACACGCCGGGCAGACAGGAGGACAATGGTAGGCTTGCAGTTCCGGCATGGCGGTCAGTGGCCGCCTGCACCGACACGAGAGAGAAACCATGTACCTCGACCAAGACAACGCCCCCAACATCAACCAGCTCACCGCATTTCGCCGCGATCTGCACATGCACCCGGAGCTGAAGTACGAAGAAAACCGCACCGCCGACAAGATCGCAGCCTATCTGACGGCGCTGGGCATCCCCATGGTGCGGGGCCTGGGCACCACCGGCATTGTGGCCAGCATCTACGGCCAGGGGCGCGATGCCGCCAACCCCGGGCCTGCCATCGGTATCCGCGCCGATATGGATGCGCTGCCGGTGCAGGAGACCAACCAGTTTGGCCACATCAGCCAGTACCCGGGCCGCATGCATGCTTGCGGCCACGACGGCCACACGACGATGGTGATGGGCGCGGCCGAGCTGCTCGCTGGCCAGCGTGACTTCGATGGCACGGTGCACCTGATCTTTCAACCTGGTGAAGAAGGCGGCGCCGGCGCGCGCGCGATGATGCAGGACGGCCTGTTTACCCAGTTCCCCTGCCAGGCCGTGTTTGCATTGCACAACTGGCCCGCGCTGCCGCAGGGCCAGATGGGGGTGCGCGTGGGGCCCATCATGGCAGCTGCCCTGCGCTTTGAGATTGTGGTGCGCGGCCGGGGCGGCCATGCGGCACTGCCCCACACCACGGTGGACCCGATCCCGGTGGCCTGCTCCATCGTCGGCCAGCTGCAGACCCTGGTCTCGCGCGGCACCGATCCCTTGGATGCGGCGGTGCTGACCGTGGGCAAGATCGAGTCGGGCACGGTGGAGAACATCATCCCGGATGAGGCCCGCATCTACGGCACCTGCCGCAACCTGACGCTGGCCTCGCAGCAGTTCCTGATCGACGGCCTGCACCGGGTCTCCGGCCACATCGCCGAGGCGCATTTTGCCAGCGCCGAAGTGATCATCAAACCCGGCTACCCCAACACCACCAACCACCGCAAGGAGGCGCTCTTCATGGGCGAGGTGATGCGCGAGATGGTTGGCAACACCAACGCCCACACCGATGTGCTGCCGGCGATGACGGCCGAGGACTTTGGCTTCATGCTCGAAGAAGTGCCCGGTGCCTATGGCTGGATCGGCAACGGCGCCGATGGCCAGCCCGGCGTCGGGCTGCACAACCCCGGCTATGATTTCAACGACAACAACATCGCCCTGGGCGCCACGTTCTGGGATCGCCTGGCACGCCGCTGGTTTGCGACCCAGGCGCAGCGCTAAGCGTTTATCACCGCAAGGGCTCGCATCACCGCAAGCCTTGCGGCCATGATCTGGAGCCCGTTTTGCAGCGTTCAGCCACCCTCTCGCCTCTCCCCCACCACCCCGCGCGCGGCCTGCGCCTGCTGCCACAGCTGCTGCTGGGCCTGGCCTTGCTCGCTGGCGCCCATGCGGCCCAGGCACGCACGCCTGCAGCCGCGCCAGCACCGCAGCTGGCACCAGCGGACAACCCCTCCTGCCCAGCGCCACCCGTCAAAGATCCTGCGGTCTACCAGGCGGAATCGCGCAAGCCGCATCCGGACCGGGGCGTGCTGTGGCAACTGCGCAAAGGCGATACGGTCGCCTATCTCTGGGGCAGCATCCATGTGGGCCAGCTGCCCTGGATCTTTCCCGGCCCGCGCACCGCACAAGCGCTGCGCGCTGCGCCGGCCATTGCGCTGGAGCTGGACCCGGTCGACCCCGCCACCCTGCAGGCCCTGACCCAGGCGATGCGCGAAGACAATGACCGGCAAAAGCTGGTCATGCGCCAAAACCCCGAGCTGCAGACACGCATGGGCCGCATGGCCTTCGAATCCTGTGTGGACCAGAGCAGCTGGCAAACCAATGCCGCCACCCTGGCCCGCCTGATCGCGCTGGGCATGCAGGACATGGCACGCAGCGGCTACCACCCGGCCTATGGCATCGACCTGAACCTGGCGGCCATGGCCCATGCGGTGGGCAAGCCGGTGCAGGCCATCGAGACGGCGCAGGAGCAGCTGCTGGCCATGGGCCTGGGCGGCGATGGTGTGCCCGCGCAGCTGGCCACGCCCGATGACATCCGCAAGGCGCTCGATGACATCGACAGCGGCAAGAACCGCCAGGTCGCCCGGCAGCTGGCGACCTACTGGGAAAGCGGTGACCTGGCCGCCCTGAAGCAGCTGATGCAGGACTGCCAATGCCTGGGCGATGTGGGCATGCAGGCGGCTCTGCTCGACACCCGCAACCAGCGCATGGCCGAGCGGCTGCCGGCCATGATGGCGGCCCAGCCCCAGCTCTTCATCGCCGTGGGCCTGCTGCACATGGTGGGCGACAACAACCTGCTGCAATTGCTGCAAAAGCAGGGCTTTACGGTGCGGCAGCTGACCGGCAAGGGTGCAGAGGCTGCAGCCGCTGCCAGCAGCGCAGTGCCTGCGAGCACGCCCGCCAAGGCCCCATAAGCGCCCATAAAAGCACCCATAAAAGCGCCCATAAAAGCGCCCATAAAAAACGCCGCCTGTTGGGTGCAACAGGCGGCGTAAAAAAATAGCTGAACAGCTCGGGCACTCAGACCATGCGCGGGCGCTGGTCGTGCTTGGCCAGCATGTCGGCATAGGGCTCCAGCACCCATTTTTGTTCGGCCGCATCCGGGATCTGCGCCGCACTGGCCTGCACCGCCTGGCCATGCTCGGCGCACAGCTGGGCCATCGCGGCGGGGCTGATCAGGCCCTCCCGCAACAACAAGGCGGTCATCGCCATCAGCAAGGCGTTGTGCTGCACCAGCAGATCCTGCGCACGCAGCATCTGCGCTTGCAGCAAGGCTTCCATACCGGCATTGCTGGGTGCCACTTCGGTATTGGTGTTGTCGCCAGGCTCCTGGGCCACATCGGTGCGCGACAGGCGCGCACCAAAACCCAGGTGGCGCAGGTAGCGCGCCGCATCCGCCGTGGCCTGCCGGATATCCTGCTCGGCCCCGGTGGTACAGGCTTCCTGGCCAAACACATGGCGCTCGGCCGCGCGGCCGGCCAGGCCCACGCAGACCATGTCCAGCATATTGCGCCGCGATGTCGCCTGCAGCTCGGTAAAGCTGTTGTAGCCGCCTTCGAAGGTCGCGATATTGATCTTCAGCTCCTGCGGCGTGCGGCCAAACAACAGCGCATAGACGAGGCCATGCCCGGCCTCATGCACCGCCAGCAGCGCGCGGAAATCCGCGCTGGTGCGCTGCTTGACCTTGTTCAGATCCAGCGGCACCGCAAAGCACTGCTGCAGCACCTCTGGCGCATCCGGCAGCGCCAGTTGCACCTGCAGCTGCGCCGCGCCAGCGGCCATCTGCACCTGCAATGGCTGGCCGGCCTGCGCGCCCTGCTCCAGCGCCCACAGCGCTGCATCGACCAGCGCGCTCGACAGGATCGTGTGCACCGACGAGAACAGCGGCCGCGTGCCCTGGGTCGGGAACACCGCGTTCTGGTAAATCTGCGCCAGCACATCGCTGCCGATGACAAAGCGCAGCCCGCAGTTGGCTTCCAGCCCCTGCACATAGTGCTGCACCGTCGTCGCAATCAGCTGCTCGTAGGCCGAGCGGCTGAACGACGGGTAGATCACATGCTGGTTGCCCAGCCGGGCAATCTGCTCGGGCTTGAAGCGCTCGGCCAAGGCGCGCTTGACATCGATCAGCGACAGGCGGCTGGTGAGCCGGTGGAAAATGTCGGCATCGGTGTCGCAGTCTTCGACGCGGCTGGCCGTCTCCGTGTACATCTCGTCGAGATTGCCACAGACAAAGACCAGCAGCCGGCTGTAATCGGTCTCCCAGGATTGCTGGGAGCTGCGAAACTGGACCAGCAGCTGGTGAATGTAGTCATTGCTCCACTGCATGATGTCCAGCAAGGGCGCATCGAGCTTGAGGCTGCGCTTGAGTGCCTGCGCGTCCCAGGCATCGATCTTGTAGCGCATCTGCTGCTTTTTGCGCCGCTCCTGCGCGTCGTCTTCTTCGGCCCGCTCGGCGTCATAGAGCGCGTCCGCCAGCTTGCGCTCGATGCTGTGCAGCTCCGACAAAGCGGGCGGCAGCTTGCCATCCGACAACAAGGCCCAGACATCCTGGTAGCGCTCGACCTTGCTGTCATCGCCACGGCTGCTCACGGTGCGGTAACGCTGGAACTCATCGAGCACCAGGATGCCGGGCGCGCCTTCCACCAGCCCCGCACTCTCGAGCGTGCCGGAGATGGTCGATGCGCCATAGCTGTCACCGTTCTGGCTGAAGCCGTCCATCTGGACTTCGACAAAGCGATCATAGAAACCCAGCAGCTGCGCCAGGCGGCGCGTCAGCTGTGTCTTGCCCGTGCCTGTCAATCCCCACAGGCACACAATCACAGGGCGGGTAATGAGCTGGGGCATCACGTACCAAGCGCGCACGGCGCCCATCACACGGTCAATCACGTCATCAATACCGATCAATTCGGTTTTCAGCTGGGCCGCAATGGCCTGCAGGTTTTGCTGACGCTCATGCATCTGTACGCGAAGCAATAGCTCCGGGGAGGTTTTCATTTCTTTCATGTTGTGCTGTCTCTTCATCCTGCGCAGCCGCTCAATCCCCATGGTCGGCTTTGCGGGTCATCTGCTGCAAGGCCATCCGGTCGGCACGGCGCTGGGCGCCCTGGCTGCGGATGTGCTTGCCCGCAGCGCCGGACAGACGCCGCTGGGCCATGGCCTTGGCAACAGGATTGAAAGGAGTGGCATCGGCCACGATCAGCAGCGCGATCGGCTGCTTCATGCGGCGCAAAGCCTTGACCCGGCCCTCTTCAAAGGCACGGGAAACTGTTTTTGCACTCATCTGTGCGGTTCCTCAGGGGCCTGGCGCGCCGATGGCCTGGTGGCTGGCGCAGCAAAACCCCAAAACAAAAAGCCCCGGCGAAGTAGCCAGGGCTTTTGTCGATCCCGGCTGCAGTGGTGCAGGCGGCGATCTGGGCCAAGGCTAAACCATATGAACATGGTTTAGCCGGGGCAGAAACCGTGTTCAGTGGAGAGGGTTGAACATGAAACAGGACATAGCAAAAACTCCCAATAGTGCGCTGCAGAAGGTCATTCGTTGCTGCAGCGATAAGAAGACGAAGGCTGGACTATAGCGGTTATTTCTCAAGAATGCAAGGCCCATATACCGCTTGTTGCATAAAATCCCACAGCAACCGCTGGCTTTGGCCGCTTTTGCGCGGCTTTGTGCGCATAAAACGCAGCAACGCGCCCACGGTGGCCAAAACCGCCGCTGACGCAGCATGCGGATCAGTAGCGCTTGCGGCCGGCCTTGCGGTGCTTGGCGTGTTCAGCCTTCTTGGCTTGCTGCAAGGCCTCGGCCGCCTCGCCCGCCGCCCGCCATTGCTCAAACTCTGCCGGCGTCTCCACGGTGATGCGGCCCAGCATCTGGGTGCGAAAGTCGGTGATCAGCAGCTCAGCGGCCTTTTGCATGTTGATGCGCCCGCCGCCCATGACTGCGCCGCGCTTCTTGCCAATCAAGGTCAGCAGCTCGTCATCGCTCAGCGCAGCGATGTCCGCATCTTCGAGCCCCAGCTTGTAGCGCTCGTCCAGCTGGCGCGGGTAGTGCTTTTGCAGGTACAGCAGCAGCTCCAGCGCCACCAGTTCGTCGTCATAGGCATTGCGCCCCACCGATCCGCAGGCCGCCAGGTTGTAGCCCGACTCGGGCACGATGATCTTGGGCCAGAGCATGCCGGGCGTGTCCCAGAGGTAGAAGTCATCGGCCAGCACAATGCGCTGCTCGTCCTTGGTCACACCGGCCTCGTCACCCGCCTTGGCCTGGCCTTTGCCGCTCATGCTGTTGATCAGGGTGGACTTGCCCACGTTGGGCACGCCGCAGATCAGCACGCGCATGGGCTTGGCCAGGCCACCGCGCCCGGGGGCCAGTTGGCGGCAGGCCTCCACCAGGCGCTTGGCCGGGGCCGGCTCGCTGGCATCGAGCGGCAAGGCCTTGGTTTCGTGCTGGGCCTCATACCAAGCCACCCACAGCGCCGTGCGGCTGGCATCGGCCATGTCCTGCTTGTTGATGATCTTGAGCGTGGGCTTGTGGCCGGTCAGCTCCGTCAGCGCCGGGTTGGCACTCGATCCAGGCATGCGTGCATCGAGCACCTCGATGACCACATCGATGTCTTTGATGCGCTCGGCAATCAGCTTGCGCGTCAGGTGCATATGCCCGGGGAACCATTGGATACTCATACTCTTGCTTTCGGGGGAATGGCAGGCAGGCGGTGCGCACGCAGGCGCGCTGTGCCGGATAATGCTGCCATGTCTTCTTTATCTCAACGCCAGTGGGATGCGCAGCGCAAATCCGATCAGGACCTGCTCATCAAAGGCATCATCTTGGTCTTGATAGGGCTGGTGATCGTCGTCTCGCCCTATGTCGCTCAGGGCGATATTGTGCAGGGAGTTTTCGCCAAGGCCCCGGCAGTGGGTTGGTTTTCCCTGGTATTGGGCGCGGCTTTTGTGCTGCGCTTTGGCCTGCGCCGCAAGGCCGTGCCGCCCCGGCCCGAGCAGTGAACGCTGCCGCCCTCAGCGTCCAGCCGCTGGGCAGCCTGCGCGAGGCACGCCAGTGCTTTGCCGCGCTGCAGGCCAGCGCCAGCGCCCGGCAGATCAGCCTGCGCGAGCCCCCGGCAGCCCCCACCACCTGCTGCGGCCGGGGCTGCAATGGCTGCGTCTGGGAAGGTTTTTTTGCCGCGGCGATGTACTGGCAGGAATGCGCGCTGGAGGCGCTGCAGTCCTAAGCCCTCCGTCTTTTTTCACGCTCATGTGGACTGCGCCTGAGTCGGTTCTGCCTGCACGGGCGGCAAGGTCTCCTCGCGCGCCAGCAGCTGGCGGATCTGCACCGCATCCTGCTGCAGCTGGCCGGCCAGAATGCGCGCCGTGGCCAGGCGCCGCATCAGCCAGGGAATGAGTTGGTCGCGGTCTTCCGGGCCGGGCACGCGCTCGGGCGCCGGCATCTTGGCGGGGCGCTGGGCCTCGGCATCGCCCGCAGTCGGCAACGGCGGCGCCTGCAGCAGGCAGGCATCGATGGTGGCAGCGGTGTCCTGGAGCTGCTGCACCGCAAACGGCGACGGCGTCTGGCCCCGGCGCATCATCAGCATGATCTTGACCGAGGACATCTGGCCCAGCAACTGGTAGCAATGGGCCTGGAACAGCTCGAGCGCCTGCAGCGGCGGCTGCACGGCGCGCGGCTCCTTGAGCGAGCGGTCAACGGCCTGCACCAGCGCCGACAGGCTGTCATAGGCCTCGCGCCGCGCCAGGCGCCAGGCCAGCTCGGGCGCATTGTCCACGGCCTGCAGTTGGTCCACGGCCAGCGAGGTGCTGGCATGCGCGGCCTGGGCCTTGAGCACCCGCTGCACCAGCGCCGGCAGCTGCGAGCGCTCCCAGGACGGCAGCACATAGGCAAAGGCCCAGGCAATGCCGGTGCCGATCAAGGTATCGACCACGCGCTCGAACATATGGAAGGTGGTGCTGCCCCCGGCATGCAGCATATGCGCCTGCACCAGGCCCAGCACCGTCGCGCCCATCGCGGTGAACAGGTAGCGGCGCAGCGCAAAGCCGTGCGAGACGCCCTGGGCCAGGGTCAGGCACAGAATCAAACCCAGCGGCGACAGATGCGCCGACAAAATCGCCAGCGCCGCCACGCAGCCCAGCAAGGTGCCCAGCACCCGCACCGTGCGCCGCTCCAGGGTCTGCGCCAGGCTGCCGCGCAGCACCACCACAATCGTCAGCAGCACCCAGTAGGCATGGGCATTCCAGGGCAGCACCTGCACCACCAGGTAGCCCACCGCAATGGCCAGCGCCGCGCGGATGGCATGGCGCAGCGGAGGCGCATCCCAGCTCATCAGGCCCTTGAACGGCGTCCAGGACCAGGCAGTCGGGCTGACAAACATCTGCCAGCTGGCGCGCACCACGGCCAGATCGGGCTCGACCTCGTCGCGGCCCAGGCCGATCAAGCGGTTGACCTCTTCATGGATGCGCACAATGCGCTCGCTCAGCTCGCGTGACAGCGCCTGGGGCGAGACGTCCGTGTCGTAGTGGTCGGGCAGCGATTCTTCGAGCCGCTGCGCGGGCAGCTTGCTGGCCATCTGCATGGGGCGCAGCAAGGCGTCCAGGTTGCTCATCGCGCGGGGCTTGCGGCCCAGCAGCAGGCTGTCGGCCAGGTGCACCACCTCCATCGCCAGGGCGCGCAGCATGGCCTGCTGGGCCAGCAGCATCGGCGCCTGCTCGGGCGACTTGCGCAGATGCTCCAGGTCCAGCTCGCAGGCGAGCAGGTGGTCGCGGATCTCCAGCATCTGCATCAGCATGCCGGCCAGGCGCTGGCGGCGGGGGGTGCGCGGGCTCTCCAGCACAATGTCGCGGGCGGCTTGCAACTGGTCGGCAAAAGCGGCGTGGCGGGCCATCAGCTGGCCCATGTGCTGCTGGGGTGCACCCCCACGCGAGAACTTGCCAAAATTGCGGTCGGCCAGGTTGTCGCCATAGGCTTCGCCATCGACCGTCTCGCCTTCCAGCCCGACATGGCGGGCCGCCTCGGGCAGCACCATGCGCGCCTGCTCCAGCATCAAGGCGGCCAGCGACAGCACGGTATCGGCAATGAACTGCACGCGGTAGCGGAAATTGAGCAAGGTGTTGGCGATCACCGCATACACCAGGAACATGCCGGCGCCGATGCTGAAGAACATCGTCGATTCAGCCGCTGCGGCCAGCAGCTGCCCCTCGGCCGGTTTGGGCACCGACATGCCCAGCACCATGGCCAGCACCACCGCAATGGCAATCGGCGCGCCGCGCTTGCCCCAGGCCATCCACAAAAAGCCCAGAAAGGTCGACAGCACGGCCACCAGGCCCAGCAGCACGAGGTGCTGGTGCATCAGCTGCACCATGAAAAACAGCGGTGCCCCCAGCAAGGGCGCAGGCAGCATGCGCCAGAACTTGCCCCGGCGCGGCGCCGGATTGTCGACCACGATGGTGACGATGACCCCGACCGAGGCCGCCGCCGCATGCTGCGTGCCCCAGATCAGTTGCACCAGCGTGGTTACCAGAAAGAGGCCCAGCGCCACTTCCAGCCCGTTGAGCACATAGTGGTTGAGCAGGCCACGCTTGAACGTGCGCCAGCTGCGGTCGGAAGAGAAGTGCGCCATGGCAGAACAATACGAGAAATCAACACCCAAAGATGTCGGACAAATGATAGCCAACGCGGGCAGCTATCAAAACAGAAGCGCAAAGCTTCTTGCAAACGCTTGCATTCTGCCCCCGCCCGCTGCAGCGTGCCAGCAACAAAAAAGCCCGCAGCAGCGGGCTCTAGGGCATGAGGTCTATCAAGACACGACCAGGTGTTCGGGAGACATATAGCACTGGCGCCATTCTTCGAACGGCACCGTGTCCGCCGCTTCCATGTCCTTTTGCGCCTTGATCGACTCGGCCGCACGCTGCTGGTACTTGGCCGTCAGCGCATCGCTCCAGGGGCGGGCGAGGGTCTGCTCGCGGGCCCATTGCGACTGGGCGGCGCCAAAGGCCTTGAACGAGGTGCCAAACTGCTCGCTGACCACCGCCAGCACCTGGGCCGATGGTGTTTGCTCGGGGTGGGCCAGCAGATGCTGGGATTGCTGGAGCGCCTGGCTGTAGTCCTGCGTGCCATGGGCCTGGTCCAGCGCCGCCGCAATGGGCTGGCAGGCTTGCAGCACCTCTTGGGCCCAGTCGGTCAGCAGCACTTCCTGGCCCTGGCGTTGCAGGGTCAGGCCCGGCTCGCGGCCGCGCTCGGCCACCATGTGCTGGTTGTGCTTCATCTCGGCGATTTCAGCGGGCGAATCGGGCGGGCTGTCGCTCAGCAGGCAGTGCAGCAAGAAGACATCGAGCAAGCGCATCGTCGGGGCCGAGATGCCCATGCTGTCAAACGGATTGATGTCCATCAAGCGCACTTCGACATACTCGACACCGCGCTCGCGCAGCGCATGCAGCGGGCGCTCGCCGCGCTGCACCGTGCGCTTGGGGCGGATGGTGCCGTAGAACTCGTTTTCGATCTGCAGCAGGCTGGTGCCCAGCTGGTTGTACTCCCCGCCCGGGTTGATCACACCCACTTTTTCATAGGCTGGATACGGCTGGGTCAAGGCGCCATAGAGCGAATCGGCATAGCCCTTGAGGTCGTTGTAGCTGACGCTGATCGAGGCCTGGGCATCGCTTTGGTAGCCCAGGCGCCCCATGCGCAGCGAGGTTGCATGGGGCAGGTGCAGGGCACCCTGGCCATCGCCCAGCGGCTGAAGCTGGTGCGGGCGGCCCTGCACAAAGCAAGGACAGAGCACGGGCGACGCGCCAAAGAGATAAAGCAGCAAAAAGGCCTGGCGGCGGAAATTGCGGATCAGACCAAAATAGGCCTCGCTGCTCACGCCTGGCATCGACCAGTTGTAGTGGATGCCCGAGATGGTCTGCATGCGGCGGCCATAGCGGTGGCCCAGGCCCATGCGGTAGATACTTTTGGAGCGGCCAATGTGCGAGGTGCCATAGCGCCCCAGCGGAATGGTCTCGTCCGAAGGCAGCGAGCAAGGCATGCTCGAGATCCACAGCCGCTCGTCATTGGCTTGAAGAACCTGGTAGACGTACTGGTGCACCTCGGAGAGCTCATCGAGGCAGGCCTGCACGCCCTGGTGCACGCCAGTGATGATCTCGATCTGCGACTCGCTGAAATCGGTCGTGATGCTGCTGTGCGTCAGCGCCGAGCCCAAAGCGGCCGGATGCGGCGTGAGCGCCAGCGCCCCCTCGTCGGTCACGCGCAAGCCTTCTTTCTCGATGCCTCGCCCAATGCCCAGCAGGCGCTGGGTGCCGATGGCATCAATGCGTTCTTGGATATGGTTCATCTGCGTTGTTCTTGTCTAAGCCGGGCTGCACGATAGCAGGTTGCCCGGCGACTGGCAGAGTATTGCACGCTCAGCCTGACCGGGCTTCGGGATTTAGCCCGATACCCGCAGCACGGCTTGGTAAGAACGTGTAGCGATCGCCCGCGCTGTTGTTTTCTGCACCGCAAAAAAAGCCCGGCACCAGGGCACCGGGGGACCTGCCCCAGCACCCAGCGCGGGCCGGCGCCTTAGTGCAGCTTTTGCTGGGCCTTGCGGATTTCCAGGTCACCCTGCACAAAACCGTTGTCCGGCACGATATCGCCCTGGCGGTCGGTCAGCTCGGCCCATTGCTGGGCCAGGTGGGCATCCATCTCGTCGACCGGTACGCTGTCGGCGCTCAGGTGCAGCCCGCGCGTCATCGTGATGTGCGAGGCCTCGAAGCTGCCAGCGCCTGCACAGACGATGGCCCGCGTCGGCGCGCTCTCATGCACCAGCGCCAGCATGGCCGGGCTCACCAGCTCGGGCCGCAGTGCGCGCAGCATCTCGGGCGCCAGCAGGCCGTCGGTCATGCGCGTGGCGGCCGTGGGCGCGAGCGCATTCACATGGATGTTGTACTTGGCCCCCTCCAGCGCCAGGGTCTGCATCAGGCCCACCAGTGCCATCTTGGCGGCGGCATAGTTGCTCTGGCCAAAGTTGCCAAACAGGCCCGATGACGAGGTCGTCACCAGAATGCGGCCGTAGTGCGCTGCCTGCATGAAGGGCCACACGGCCTTGCAGCAGTGCACGCTGCCCATCAGATGCACTTCCAGCACGGCGCGGAAGTCGTCCATCTCCATCTTGGCAAAGCTCTTGTCGCGCAAGGTGCCGGCATTGTTGACCAGCACATCGACCTGGCCCCAGCGCTCGACCACCTGGGCCACCATGGCCTGCACCGCCGGCCAGTCGGTCACCGAGGCATGGCTGGCCATGGCAACGCCGCCCAGCGCCTCGATCTCGCGCACCACCTTCTCGGCCGCTGACGAGTTGCCCTGCCCGTCCACCGCGCCGCCCGGGTCATTGACCAGCACCTTGGCCCCGCGCCGGGCCAGCGCCAACGCATGTTCACGCCCCAGCCCGCCGCCGGCCCCCGTCACAATCGCTACCTTGTCGCTGAAATCCAAACCCATACGTTCGCACCTTTACACCATGCGGGCGCTTGTGCCGCCCAATGTTGGAAGAGGCTTGCAGCCCCGGATGCATTCGCACTGTACGTGTTCACATTTGCTTTGCGCGCCGCTTGGGCGACAGACGCGGGGGCGACAATGCAGGGCAGCAGCCAGCGCTGCGCTAGGGTTATCCCGAAAATGGCTGAACAACCATGTGGATAACTGCGCATCGCGGGCCATTTAACCCGCTAAGCCCATGTTTTTATTAGCCGCGTGTTACATTGCCCGCAATTTCAGCAAAACTGGCCTCATCCTTGCTACCTGGCAGCAGTGCTTACCACACTTGGCTGGGCAGCTATGGTTTTGATATGGCCTTCAGGATCCACACCCCATGCCCATCACCCCCGAGCTCTACAACGCCCAGATCGACAACGAAGAAATCCAGGTCGATGCCTGGGCAGACACGCCGCTGCTGCAGTCGCTGGAAGAAGGCGGTGTGGACTGGCCCAGCTCCTGCCGCAATGGCACCTGCCGCACCTGTGTGGGCCGATTGAAATCGGGCAGCGTGCACTACGAGATTGAATGGCCCGGGCTCAGCGCCGAGGACAAGGAAGCGGGCTGCATCCTGCCCTGCGTGGCCTATCCGGATGGCAATGTGGTGCTGATGCGTGGCGAGTATTGACCCGCTGCGCCAGTCCCCAGAAGCGCCAAAGCCGCCCAGCCGGGGAGCAGCTGGTCTAAAATTGGGGTTTTTACTGTCTCACGCGCCGCAGATCTGCGCGCAGACACGACACAAGTTCTTTAAAGGCATTCCATGAGCAGCCCCCTGACCCCTGCGCCGATCTCTCCGGTGGAGGACATTGTTGCCGAGATGCGCGCTGGCCGCATGGTCGTTCTGGTCGATGAAGCCGACCGCGAGAACGAAGGCGACCTGGTGCTGGCCTCCGACCATGTCACCCCGGAAGCCATCAACTTCATGGCCAAGTGGGGCCGGGGCCTCATCTGCCTGACCCTGACACGCGAGCGCTGCGAGCGCCTGCAGCTGCGCCAGATGACCTCCAACAATGGCGCTCCGCTGTCCACCGCGTTCACCGTCTCCATCGAGGCGGCCGAAGGCGTGACCACCGGCATCTCTGCCGCAGACCGCGCCCGCACCGTGCAGGCCGCTGTGGCCGCCAATGCCCAGGCCAGCGATCTGGTGCAGCCCGGCCATATCTTCCCGCTGCAGGCGGTGGACGGCGGCGTGCTGATGCGTGCCGGCCATACCGAAGCCGGTTGCGACCTGGCGCGCCTGGCGGGCTGCTCGCCCTCTTCCGTCATCTGCGAAGTGATGAAGGACGATGGCACCATGGCCCGCCTGCCCGATCTGCAGCTGTTCTGCGCCGAGCACGGCATCAAGATCGGCACCATTGCCGACCTGATCGAATACCGCAGCCGCCACGAATCGCTGGTCGAGCGCATCAGCAGCCGCCCGCTGCAAACGGCGCATGGCGAATTCACCGCCCACCTCTACCAGGACCATGCCAGCCACGCGGTGCACATGGCCCTGGTCAAGGGCAGCGTGCAGACGGACAGCGATGTGCCTGTGCGCGTGCACGAGCCGCTGTCGGTGATGGACCTGCTCGAGACCGGCCGCGCAATGCACAGCTGGACCTTGGACGCGAGCCTGGCCTATTTGCAGCAGCAAAGCTGCGGCGTGGCCGTGCTGCTCAACTGCAATGAAAGCGCCTCGCAGCTGATCCGCCAGTTCGACGGCAAGGCGCGCGCTGCGCAAGCGCCCGAGCGGGGCCGCATGGACCTGCGCACCTACGGCATCGGCGCCCAGATCCTGCGCGACTGCGGCGTGCAGAAGATGCGCCTGTTGGGCGCGCCCCGCCGCCTGCCCAGCATGGCCGGCTACGGGCTTGAGATCACCGGATACATCAACAAGGAATAAGCAGCATGTTTGGAGCAGAAAAAGGCAGTGCCATCAACCTGGACGGCAGCGCGCTCGCCATCGGCATTGTGCAGGCCCGGTTCAACGAAAGCATCACCGACAGCCTGGCCCAGGCCTGCCTGCAGGAGCTGGCCGCCATGGGCGTGCAAGCCGAGAACATCCGCCATGTCAAAGTACCCGGCGCACTCGAAGTGCCCGTGGCACTGCAGGCCATGGCTGAATCCGAAGAGTTCGACGCGCTGATTGCGCTGGGCTGCATCATCCGCGGCGAAACCTACCACTTTGAACTGGTGGCCAACGAATCGGGCGCTGGCGTCACCCGCATCGGCCTGGATTTCCAGATCCCCGTGGCCAACGCCATCCTCACCACTGAAAACGAAGCCCAGGCCATCGCCCGCCAGATCGACAAGGGGCGCGATGCCGCCATCGTCGCTGTCGAGATGGCCAATCTGCTGAAAACACTATGAACGAAAACGACCAGAGCGACTCCTCCTCCAGCCAGCGCCCTCCGCGCCAGGCCCGCAAGGGTCTGACCTCCACCGGCGCGCGCAAGGCCGCCTCCAAGTCCACCCGCAGCCGCTCGCGCGAGTTCGCACTGCAGGCGCTCTACCAGTACATCCTGAGCGGCAACAGCGCCACCGAGATCGACCTGTTCACGCGCGACCTGGCGGGCTTTCACAAGGCCGATGCCGCCCACTACGACGCCCTGCTGCACGGCTGCATCGAGGCGGCCGAGCAGCTCAATGCGCAGATCCTGCCCCATCTGGACCGCAAGATGGAAGAGATCTCGCCCATCGAGCATGCCTGCATGTGGATTGGCGTCTATGAGTTCCAGCACTGCCTGGATGTCCCATGGCGCGTGGTCATCAACGAGAGCATCGAGCTGGCCAAGGAATTTGGCGGCACCGATGGCTACAAGTATGTGAACGCCGTGCTCAACGCGCTGGCCCCGAGCTTGCGCGCTGTCGAAGTGGCTGCTGACCGCAACAACGCGGCCTGATCGCCCTGACAACCGATGCCCATGCCTGCGCGCTGGCATCGGTTTTTTCTAAGGGCTTAGCTGCTGCCAGTTATACTTTTGATAGCACACTCCGTGCTTGCCCATATGCCGCCAACGCTGTGGGAGTCCTCTGATCCAAGCTGAAGACCATGAAAATCGCCACCCGAGCCGAGCGCATTGAGCCGTTTTATGTGATGGAGGTCGCCAAGGCCGCCCAGACACTGGCGGCCCAGGTGGCGGGCAGCACGGAGCCGATGATCTTCCTGAACATCGGCGAGCCGGATTTCACCGCACCACCGCTGGTGCAGCAGGCCGCCGACCGCGCCATCCGCGAAGGCCGCACGCAGTACACCCCGGCGCTGGGCATCGAGCCCCTGCGCCAGGCGCTGTCTGACTGGTATAAGCAGCGCTTTGGCATCGATGTGCCGGCGCGCCGCATCGTCATCACCGCCGGCGCATCGGCTGCCTTGCAGCTCGTGTGCCTTTCGCTGATCGACGCCGGCGACGAGATCCTGATGCCCGACCCCAGCTACCCCTGCAACCGCCACTTTGTCAGCGCCGCAGAAGGCCAGGCCGTGCTGCTGCCAACGACGGCCGAGGAGCGCTTTCAGCTGAGCGCCGACAAGGTGCAGGCCGCCTGGAGCGACAAGACCCGTGGCGTGCTGCTGGCCTCACCCTCCAACCCCACGGGCAGCTCGATTGCGCCGCAGGAGCTGCGCCGCATCCACGAGGTGGTCAAGGCCCGCGACGGCCTGACCATCATCGACGAAATCTACCTGGGCCTGTCCTATGACGAGGCCTTTGGCCAGACTGCGCTGGCGATCGATGACAACATCATCTCGATCAACAGCTTCAGCAAATACTTCAACATGACGGGCTGGCGCCTGGGCTGGGCCGTGGTGCCCGAGGCCCTGGTGCCGGTGATCGAGCGCGTGGCGCAGAACCTGTTCATCTGCGCCAGCACGATTGCGCAACACGCGGCACTGGCCTGTTTTGCGCCCGAGAGCATTGCCGAGTACGAGCGCCGCCGCGCCGAGTTCAAGGCCCGGCGCGATTACTTCATCCCCGCGCTCGAAGCGCTGGGCCTGCCGGTGCCGGTCGCACCCGATGGCGCTTTCTACGCCTGGGCCGATTGCACGCAGGCGGCCAAGAAGCTCGGTGTGGAAGGCTCCTGGGACTTTGCCTATGCGGTGATGGAGCGGGCCCACCTGGCCATCACGCCGGGGCGCGACTTTGGCAGCCATGACACCGGCCGCTTTGTGCGCTTTTCGACCGCCAACTCGATGGAGCAGCTGCAAGAGGCCATTGCCCGGCTGCGCAAGCTGCTGGCCTGATGATGCAGACCGCTGCGCCTTGTCCACTGCCAGCCCCTCTGCAAGGGGTGCTGCGCAGCGCCACCCTTCAGCCACGCTATAAAGCCCCATTGAAAGGCGATAGCCATGGCCTTTGAGTTCCCAATCCGCATTTACTGGGAGGACACCGATGCCGGCGGCATCGTGTTCTACGCGAACTACCTCAAGTTCATGGAGCGGGGCCGCACCGAATGGCTGCGCTCGCTCGGGCTGGAGCAGCAGCACCTGCGCGAGCAGGTGGGCGGCATGTTTGTGGTCAGCGAAGCCCATATCAAATATTTACAACCTGCACGTCTGGACGATGAACTCATCGTGACGGCAGAGCTCCAAGAAGCGGGGCGCGCTTCGATGCAGATCGCGCAGCGCGTGCTCTTAAAACAGAAGCAACCAACAGATACACCTCAGCTGCTGTGTGAGGGCACAATCCGTATCGGCTGGGTCGATGCCCTCAGCATGCGCCCGGCAAGAATTCCTCAATCCCTGATCCAAACCATCTCATGAATTCCCAAGAAATGTCCATTGCCAGCCTGGTCTTGCACGCCAGCTGGGTGGTGCAACTCGTGATGCTGATCCTGGTGGCCGCCTCGGTCGCCTGCTGGGCCACGATCCTGCGCAAGGTCGGCATGCTCAAAGCCATCAAGAACAAGAATGAGAGCTTCGAGAGCGACTTCTGGTCCGGCTCCAGCCTCAACGAGCTCTACCAGAACGCGATGCACAACGTCAAAGCCTGCGGCCCGATGGAACGCATCTTTGCCAGCGGCATGCGCGAGTACCAGAAACTGCGCGAGCGCCACATCACCAACCCCGACACCCTGCTGGACGGCACGCGCCGCGCGATGCGCGCGAGCTTCCAGCGCGAAATGGACGAGATCGAATCGGGCCTGTCGCTGCTGGGCACCATCGGCTCGGTCTCCCCGTATGTCGGTCTCTTCGGCACGGTCTGGGGCGTGATGCATGCCTTCACCGGCTTTGCCAGCATGGAGCAGATCACCCTGGCCACCGTCGCGCCCGGCATTGCCGAAGCGCTGGTGGCCACCGCCATGGGTCTGTTCGCAGCGATTCCCGCCGTGACCGCCTACAACCGCTTCTCCAGCGGCATTGACCGCATCGCCAGCCAGCAAGAAACCTTCATCGAAGAGTTCTCCAACATCTTGCAGCGCAACCTGGGTGCCCAGCCGCTGCACGCTGCGCACTAAATACAAAGGAAACAGCCATGCCGGCCGTCGCCTCTCGCGGAAAACGCAACCGCCGCACCGTCAACGAGATCAACATGGTGCCCTTCATCGATGTGATGCTGGTGCTGCTGATCATCTTCATGGTCACCGCCCCCATGCTCACGCCGGGCGCCATCAACCTGCCCAAGGCAGGCAAGAGCGAGCGCCCGCCCACCAAGAACATCGCCCATGTGCTGCTGGACAAGGACGGCTCGATCCAGCTCAAGACCGGCAATGTCACGCAGGCCGTGGCCGCGGGCGATCTGGCCGACCGGGCCAAGGCCTGGCAAGCGGACAACCCGCCTGAGGACAGCGCCATGCTCATCGTGGCGGACAAGGACCTGGCCTACCAGAAGGTGATCGATGCCATGTCGACCTTGCAGAAGGCCGGTGTCAAACGTGTCGCCCTGCAAGTGGCTGGTGGCAGCCAGTAAGAAGAGTGTCCATGTCTCCTCGTCAAGAGCGCGATCAGCTTGCCCCTCCCAAACCTCCGTCGCGGACCAAGTCCTGGACCGTGGCGGCTGCGGCCCACTTGCTGGTGGTCGTCGCCCTGCTGTGGACCGTGCGCAACCCGCGCGACAGCGACCAGCCCTCGGTCGAGGCCGAGCTGTGGGCGCCCACCAATGAGCAGGCCGCGCCTGCGCCGCTGACGCCGCCCCCGCCTCCCCCGCCCGTGGCACCGCCGCCGCCCGCCCCGGGTCCGCCGCCGCCGCCCCCCGCGCCCGCCCCCGCCGGGGCCCCCCCCCACCCCCGGGCGGCCGGGGCGGGTGCCGCCGCCCCCCCCGCCGCGCTTGGCCCGCGCCAGCAAAAAGCGCCGGC